>LXTH01000136.1 GCA_001643555.1 Nitrospirae bacterium SPGG5
AGTGAGGGAAGATGTGCCAAAATAGTGCCTACAATAGAGAGGGGGTAGGGAATTCAGAACCTAACTTCAGCGCAATAAATCTTCTGGTGTCCGTCATCACGCGGAATCGATGATCCGGTCGAAATCCAGCAACCCATACAATGCCCTCTGGAGCYACGACTAAGGGCACCTCAGAACGCCTCGTTCGRCTCAGTTTRATGTCAGAGAAAAAATCCTGAATTTTYTTCTTTTGACCATTCATCCCCAAGGGATAAAATGAGTCGCCTGATTTCCACTGRCGAATCACAAGATCATGGGTAAAATGATCCGCRTCGAGATACACGCAGGATGGGTCATTTTTCCAGTTATCGGGAAGACGGTCYACCAGACAAGCCTCAAGAGTTTGWCCCGTKAACGGCCAGGATAACAACCCAGGTACGGATAACGGAAGGATCGGATGRGWTGGTGGTAAATGAAAYGGTGTYTCGCCTTCCACCGCGCACAMATAAACCTCTTTATAATCGCGACGGACTCGGATGCCATGGGATTGAAKCACGMGACCCGAAGTACTTCGATTCACTAGATCCAAAATTGCTTCCACACAATCAAACGGTGGATGAACATTTGTCCGGGTCACCTGCCGGTAGAGCAACAACACCACTCTTCGCTGAATTGACCGCGGGAGTCCGGACAACGTGACCTGATTCAACACCACCCTATCGACATCAGCCTTGAGCATGACCGATGCCAGAGCTTGTGACGCTACCCGGTCAAGATATTCGGATTCCTCACGAAGAATGTTGGCCTGACGTGATAACACCTGAACAATCTTGGGATTGAATTGTTTCAGAACAGGCATCAACTCCTGACGGATACGATTACGCCTGTATTGAGGACTCGCATTACTCGAATCGATTCGAAAAGACCATTGGTTCTTTTTGAGGTAGGCTACAATCTCAACACGCAATACTCCTAACAACGGTCGAATGAAGTAGGGAGCTCGAAAAGCAGGCATGCCTGATAATCCAACCGACCCAGCTCCCCTGAGCATCCACATCAGCACGGTTTCAGCTTGATCATCGCTCGTATGCCCTAGGGCTACTTTTGTGAGATCGTGTTCATGAGCCACTTGGGTGAAAGCCGCATACCGAAGATCACGAGCCACGGACTGGGTCGATTGGCCTTTTCGTGTTTGGATCTCCAGTTGGAGATTGAGTCGTTGCACCTGGCACGGCACATCAAGCTGCTGACACAAGGTTTGAACAAAGTCCGCATCGGCTTCGCTTTCGTCGCCTCGTAACCCATGATTCATATGGATCACATGGAGAACCAAATTCAACTGTGACTGCCACGCACACAGGAGGTGCAACAAGGCCACCGAGTCGGGTCCGCCAGATACCGCAACCAAGACCCGGTCGTGTTCGTTGAGTAATTCTTGTTGACGAACCCTCGCCAAGACCTGTTGTTCGAAACGCAGGATGGGTGACATAAGCACAGCTCACACGCGGGAAGAAATTTGCAAGGTCAACTCCGGGCTTTCTCTTTCTTAAACACGTCTTGCGCTACATCGATGTCCAAAGCAATTTGAGCGGCTAATTCATCGGATGACTGAAAAACCTCATCACCGCGCACATACGTGAGAAAATCGACTTGCACGTCTTCTCCATACAATGCACAGTCTTCGTCCAGTATATGGACTTCCAGTAATCGTTCGCCCTGCCCAAAAGTCGGGCGCGTCCCAATATAACTGATCGAATTGAATGACCTCCCTTTCCAATGCAGGTTGGTCACATAGACACCATCAGGCGGAATCACTCGCCCTGCCGGCAAACGAAGATTGGCTGTTCGGCATCCCAGGGCTTGCCCACGCTGATCACCTTCAACCACCAACCCCTGCAATGAATAGGACCTCCCCAAAAATTCCCGAGCTTCTTCCATTTTACATTGCTGAATCAATTTTCGAATATGCGTTGAGCTGGCAACTTTGTCTCCGGATCCGAGCGGCTTCAGGAGATGGACTTGAAAATTTGCACGTTTTCCTAATTGGGTCAAGGTTGAAGTATTGCCAGCCCGCCCCTGTCCAAAGACAAAATGTTCCCCAACAAAGAGATCACGGACCCCCAACCCATCGCGTAAAATCGACCCCACAAACTCTTCGGGACTCAGGGCGGAAAAAGATTTCGTAAACTCGAGAATAACCAAATGTTCCACCCCGACGGATTCAAACCACTTCAGCTTGTCTTCCGGGGTCGTCAGGAATTGAAAATCGATATTGGGATTCAAGACCTGGACAGGATGAGGATCAAAGGTCAACACCATTGGTGTTCCGCCACACTCGCGAGCCCAATTGACCACGGTAGACAGCAGGTAGCGATGACCAAGATGTTGACCATCAAAATTGCCAATGGTCAACACGGGATGAGGAGGGAGGGGAGGGTTCGGGAGCCCCCGTGAAACCTTCATGTGCGATAGCTATTGAGGGCCTGCGCCGCATCCTTGGCAAAGTAGGTGAGAATGAGGTCCGCCCCGGCTCGCTTAATGGACAACAGAGTTTCAAGCATCACACTGGATTCATCGATCCACCCTTGCTGAGAGGCCGCTTTGATCATGCTGTACTCCCCGCTAACTTGATAAGCTGCGATAGGAACGGAGACGTGTGATCGCGACTGTGCAATCACATCAAGGTAGGGAAGCGCCGGCTTGACCATCACAATGTCGGCCCCCTCCTCCACATCAAGTTCAACTTCGCGAATGGCTTCACGGACGTTGGCCGGATCCATTTGATACGTTCGCCGATCGCCAAACGCCGGGCTGGAGTCCGCCGCTTCACGAAACGGAGCATATAAACTCGACACTTACTTCGCAGCATAGGCCATGATGGGAAGGTCGGGAAACCCCGCTTGATCCAATTCATCGCGGATAGCTCCGACGCGGCCATCCATCATGTCAGACGGGGCAACCATGTCGACACCCGCCTCCGCATGCGTTCGTGCCATTGACCGCAAACATTCAAGCGTTTCATCATTGAGAATCCGGCCATCTTTCACAATGCCACAATGCCCATGGTCCGTATATTCATCAATGCACACATCCGTGATGACGAGGAGATCCGGCATTTGACGTTTGAGCGCCCGAACCGCTTGCTGAACAATGCCATCAGGATCATATGCGGAGGTTCCCCGAGCATCTTTTCGATCAGGAATGCCGAAGAGCATGACCGCAAGGATACCTAATTGATGAGCCTCAAACGCCTCTTTGACTAGCAAATCAATAGACCACCGGAATTGGCCCGGCATGGAACTGATCGGAATCTGTTGATTTTGGCCGACAGTGACAAACAGCGGATAAATAAAATCATCTGGAGACAGACTGGTTTCTCGAACCAGACGACGCATGGATTCATGCTGTCGTAGCCTGCGCATACGCTGTCGAGGAAAGGCCATAATGGTGTTGTCCTACGTACGACCGGGATCCGATTGCTGTGCGGTTTTTGAATAGAACCACCTTGTGTGGACAGGAGTCCCGATATTATCTGGAGGTTATTTCCGGGGAAGGTTCGTCAGAAACACCACAAGGTCTCGCACAGAAATCATGCCAACTAATTTTCCCTCCTGGCCGGAAACCCCTAAATGCCGAACGTGCTCTTTCGCCATCACGTCATTGGCATCGAGGAGCGTTTTATTTTCATCAATGGTCTTAATGGGAGCCGACATAATCTGCTCGACAGTGGTCTGCGTAGGATCCAACCCGGCGGCAACCAAACGTCTCAATAAATCGGTATCCGTGAGAATCCCAATAATCTTCCCGTCACGGGTGATAAAGATACTCCCAATCCCATTATCACGCATGATTTCCGCAGCCTTGCGAACATTCACATCTCGATCAACGGTGATGAACTTCTCAGCCGGCACCATAAAAGATTTCACGGGAACCATAGATCTCTCCTTCGTTTAACACATACATGCTGATATCCTTTGCCCATTATTTGACTGCCCAATTCCCACGCGGAAAGCCTTTATTTAAACCGTTGCCTGAACCGACTGTTGCCGATACGCAACCAGCGCCTCGACCAACGCAGGAATGGTATTTTCCCCGGCAACCACATCAACTTGCAATCCCTGCTCTCGAACGGTTTCGGCGGTAATCGGCCCAATACACCCAACCATGGTATGTTGGAGAATTTTTTTCACTTCCCCAGCTCCGCCAAACAACTCCACGAAATTTCTGACCGTGGATGAACTCGCAAACGTGACCATCTCGATTCCCTGAGAGAGAAACCGTGCTTTGATGTCATCGATTGCAGAATGAGGAACCACGGTTTGATACACCGGGACAACCTGAACCTCCGCTCCCACGCGGCCCAACTCTTCAGGCAGAATTTCACGAGCCTGTGCCGCACGAGCAATGAGCACACGTTGGCCAGCCACCCCAGCCTTTTTCATTTCATCCAGAACCCCTTCGGCTTGATATTGCGAAGGGATCAAGTCGGCTTTCACACCAAATTTTTCCAATTCTTGGGCAGTCCGAGGCCCAATACAACACACTCGCACTCCCTGAAGACTTCGGGCATCTCGACCCTTGTACCACAAACGACGCATGAAATGTTGGACTCCATTCACACTCGTCAAGACCAGCCACTGATAGGTGTCCAGGCCTGCAATGGCCTCATCGACATCTTCCCAACTTGCTGGGGGAACAAATTCAATTGTGGGACATTCCACCGGTTCCCCTCCATACGCCATCAAGAGCTGAGAAAGCTCAGATGCTTGACTGCGAGCGCGAGTGACCAAAATCCGAGTTCCAAACAAGGGGCGGGATTCAAACCAATTCAGGTTTTTTCGCAACGGAACCACGGCCCCAATGACAATAATAGTCGGCGGTTGAATATTCACGGCCTCAGCCCGCTCCACAATATCTGCCAATGTCCCGACCACTGTCCGTTGCTTGGGATAGGTTCCCCATTGAATAAGCGCCACCGGGGTGTCCGAGGATTTTCCTTCTTCGGTCAACCGGCGAACAATCGTGGGTAAATTCTTCGCCCCCATGAGAAACACGAGAGTCCCATCGACAGTGGCTAACCGTGGCCACTCGAGAACACTTCCTCCCTTGCTGGGATCTTCATGACCCGTCACAAAGGTTACCGTCGAAGCCATGGTGCGATGCGTCACCGGAATCCCTGCATAGGCTGGCACGGCCACCGCTGAGGTAACCCCAGGAACCACTTCAAAGGGCACCGATTGCTCAGCCATCATCTCAGCTTCTTCCCCCCCTCGTCCGAATATAAATGGGTCTCCACCTTTCAAGCGAACCACCTGTTTCCCTTCTTGGACTTTCTGAATCAACAGACGATGAATTTCCTCTTGAGGCCGATACGCCCCACGACCACAGCGTCCCACATAAATTCGCTCCGCATGAGCGGGGGCATAGTCTAAGAGCACAGGATTGGCTAAATGGTCATAGAGCACGACATCCGCCTGTTCCAGGCAGGTTTTCCCTCTGATAGTCAGTAATCCCGGATCACCAGGCCCTGCCCCAACTAAATAGACTTTACCTTTTTTCATGCCAATCCTGTTCACGCACGACCGTAAATTTCGTTTAAAATTTTATCACCGCCTGCCTCCAAAATTCGCTCTGCTAAGGCAACACCCAAGGACTCAGCCTCATCAACGGAGCCATGAATCACATCACGAATGATCTGTTGCCCATCGACACTGGCGACGAGTCCATGAAGTGTCAACATCGACCCTTCCAGGGTCGCATGGCCAGCAATGGGGACCTGGCATCCACCTTCCAATCGAGCTAAAAAGGCTCGCTCCGCAGTCACGGTTGAACGCGACGGGGAATCATTGAGAGGCTGCAACAGGTTCTGAATAAACGTATCCTCGGACCGCCCTTCAATACCCAGCGCTCCCTGGCCTACAGCCGGAAGACTGATATCCGTGGAAAGACATTCTGTGATCTGGTCAGCCCATCCCAAACGTTTTAACCCTGAGGCCGCGAGCACGATGGCATCAAATTGACCTTCACGAAGTTTTCGCACTCGGGTGTCCAGATTGCCACGCAACATCTTAATGGATAAGTCTGGTCGTTGAGCCAGAAACTGAGCTTGCCGTCGAAGACTGCTGGTTCCAACATTCGCTGATGGTGGGAGCTCGTGAAACGACCGGCCATCACGACTCAATAAGGCATCACGCGGATCTTCACGTTGCGGAACACAGTGGATGGCTAACCCTTCAGGCAGGACAGACGGCACATCTTTCATGCTATGAACAGCCAGATCAATATCCTTCCTCAGTAGGGCTTCTTCAATTTCTTTGATAAATAAGGCTTTTCCACCAATCTTGGCCAAGGGAACATCCAGGATCTTATCTCCACTGGTTTGAATTCGTTCCAGCCGAATCGAAAGATGTGGCGCAATCTCATGAAGACGGGCCTGCACCCATTCAGCTTGCCAAACGGCCAGTTGACTAGCCCGTGTCCCAATCACCAACGATGTCCGGGTACCGTTTTCCAAACTCACTCATTCTCCTCAGCCAGAACCTCAYTAACCATTTCAACAGGAATCCTTTTTAGGGCACCTCTAAAAACCGTCCTTTTYCGTGATGGCGGCGTCAGYCGCGTGCTCAMATCCTCATGTATTCGCCCATACACTCCGGTTTTCCGCGCGCGGCTTCCTTGCCCTCACAAAAAATGCCGGGTTTTTAGAGGTGCCCTTTAATCTATCCCTTGGCCTCATGGGATAATTTGGGCTCATCGACCTGCTGCACATCCTTTTGATCACTTGCCGATTTCACCGCTTCAGACGCCACAATAGATGAACTCAGTTGATCGTCTTCTTCTGATGCTTCTTCGCCAGAATCAAGATCATAAAAACGGCGGGCCGCATCAATATAGATCGCGCCATTGGAGGATTGGGCCACGGACTTCAGCGTCACTACCGACCCATGAATCAATTTATTCACGATGCTCGAGGCTAACCCTTCAATCGTTTCACGATCTTGATCTGACAATGTACTCAACCGACCGAGGGCTTTATCGAGTTCAGCCTGTTTAATATCTTCCGCCCGCTTTCGTAAGGCTACAATAGTGGGAGTTGCGACAAGCGTTTGTAGCCACTTTTGGATGACAGCGACTTCTTCTTGTGCAATGGCCTCGGCTTTGACGGATTCGGCTCGCCGTTCTTCCCGATTCTGCTCCACGTGCATTTCCAGATCATCAATATCAAAGAGAAAGGCGTTATCCACCTCACGCACCGCCGGATCGATGTTTCTCGGAACGGACACATCAATGAGAAAAATGGGTCTATTCATCCGCTCACGTACCGCTCGTTGCACATCTTCCGCACTAATTAAATAATGAGAGGCTCCCGTGGAACAGATCACGATGTCAGCCTTAGCCATTTCGCTCCGAAACTCTTCAAAAGGAATCGGGGAACCTTGAAACCGATTGGCCATGGTACGCGCACGAACCGGATCACGTGTCGTGAGCAGAACCTGCCGGACACCATGATTGATTAAATGCTTGGCCGCCAGCTTGGCCATCTCGCCGGCTCCAACAAGCATCACGGTCCGAGCCGATAAATTCCCAAACACCTTCTTGGCTAACTCGACTGCCGCATAGCTGACRGACACGGCATTTTCTGCAATGCGCGTTTCGCTCCGCACTCGCTTGGCAACAGAAATGGCCTTTTGAACGAGTTTATTGAGGATAACTCCACTKGTGTTGTGGGTTAGGGCGGACCGAAACGCATCTTTGACTTGCCCCAAAATTTGYGGCTCCCCCACGACCATGGAGTCCARRCTTGMCGTSACGCGAAASARATGGRMAATMGTCCKRTCMCCGGAATACCAGTACAAATGWGGCAGCAGTTGTTCAGCAGAAAGCGAAAGGTGCGAATCAACAAGAAACTCCTGAACYGCMGAAAACCCWGATTCRACYTGATCGACGACYGCATACACTTCAACGCGATTGCASGTTTGAAGCAACATRCCYTCCTTCACRCCYGAGTAKGTCATGAGTCTCTTTAAYGCTTCACCCATYCKRCTATCRGGCACRGCCAATARTTCCCGRAGTTCTACGGGCGCCGTTTTGTGRGATAGTCCGACCGTAATGATATGCATCAGCTGACCGAGRCCCCGCTGCTTTTCAGAATRACRCCAAGAAAKGTGAGAAGCACCCCGGCAAACCCGACGATGGTTAAATATGCCGCTTTTTTGGCCCTCCATCCAACGGTCACCCGCCCCATTAACACGAATAAATAAAACACCCACGTGACTACAGCCCATGTTTGCTCAGGGTTCCAGCTCAAATAGGCGCCCAACGTAATCTGGGCGGAGATCGCACCCGTCAAAATGCCAAGTGTTAAAAAGGGAAAGCCAAGTAAAATGGACCGCTGGTTGAGCTTGTCTAAAAAGTCCAAGGGAGGCAGCTTGAAGTACAGCACGTTAAATTGCTTGGACTTGAGCAATCGTTCTTGCATCAAATACATCAGCCCCGCGACAAAAGCCACCGCAAACCCCACCGTTCCCAACATGCTCAGCGTGACATGGACCCATACCGCCTGAAACATGGGATGCAGGACCGGAGCTTCCGTAGGAAGAATCGCAGTAGACACTAACGAGAGAAAAGCCAAGGGCAGGATAAACGACCCAAGGACATACAGGTGCTGTCGAATCGCCACGACCAGGAACACCAACATAAGAGACCAGGAGAAAAAAGACATGGCCTTGTGAAAGGTCACCCATTTCAAATCATCTCCCGACAACAATTGAAACGCTAAGGCAATCGTATGCGTGAAAAACCCGAGCCCCGCTAAACCTAGGGCGATTGTGGAAAGATCTTCGGAACGTCGATCCAAGCATACCAAAAACATGACCGTCCCGAGGAAATACAATCCCAAAGTCAGTTGGAAAAATACAACCGTCATGATTGCGAATACCCTTTAACCTAGAAACCGGAGTGGATCACAAAAGTCCGCGCAAGCCCTCGCAAAATAAAAAAATATCTCATCACCACCAARGTGACCACGACTTTTKGYATTTCACCATGCACAYCAATATCTTACACGTCTTTTTTGCGCCCAACTGCCGTTTCTAGGTTTAATGAAGATGGAGCGCATCAGCCATATACACACAGGTCAAGATCGTGAAGATATAGGCCTGGATAACGGCGATCCCCACTTCCAATCCATACAGGACCACGGTGAAGGAAAAGGGAAGCCACCCAATTAACAACCCGCCGCTAATTGTGAGGCCAAACAGCACCCCAAGAATGACATGCCCGGCGGTCATATTGGCAAACAACCGCACCGACAATGAAAGCGGACGAGCCAGTTGGCTGATAATTTCAATCGGTATCATCAAGGGCAGAAGCCATCCCGGGGTCCCGGGCGGGACGAGAATCCCTAAAAATTTCGCGCCGTGCAGCTTGAGCCCAATCAGTAAACTTAATCCATACACCCCGAGGGCAAACACTCCGGTCACGACTAATTGACTCGTGACAGTGTACGATCCGGGAATGAGACCTAACAAATTGCAGAATAAAATGAAAAAAAACAGTGTGGTGATTAAAGAAAAATAACGCATGCCCTC
>LXTH01000127.1 GCA_001643555.1 Nitrospirae bacterium SPGG5
CGCCCTCTTGGAGAAAATCTTCCCGGTCAATGGTCCGGGTACGCAGAATTTTCGGCAAAGGGAATTTTTCGGTAATAACTTCCGGCCGGACATAGTCCGGTAAGTTCATCTTAAACCGATTCCCTAATACCAAATCCACCCCTGGTATTGTCTGTAAGGCTTGTAACCCGGTTTGGGCATAACACCCGGTCACAGCCACAAATGCTTGGGGAGATTGTCGCAACGTGCGCCGGATCGCACGGCGGCAATCTACCTCGGCACCTTCAGTGACAGAGCACGTATTCAGAACTAACAAATCCGTGGGTGCTCCAAACTCAACCCGCTCATAGCCAATCGTTTTCAAGCGATCAGCCAGCACCGCGGTTTCCGATTGATTAAGGCGACACCCGATGGTATGAAACGCAACTTTCTTCATATATCTCCCAAGAGGACAAAAGAGAAAGCCATTATAGAAAACCCCTACTGAAGAGAACAACCGTGACCCTTGAGGAATCGGAAACAAATTGCCGATAGGAAGCCGATAGGGTAAAATGTCGTTGACATTCCGACAAACTGACTCGTGACTCCAACTTGAGAAGGAAGAACGATCATGAAGAAGGCTTGGAGTATTCCCGTGGTGTTACTTGCGTCTTCACTTATGTTTTCCTCCCTCGGTTGGTCCCAACCCAATCTCCCCACGGAACCCGATGAAGAGACCCGCCTGGAGGAAATCTATGATCATGAAGCACAAATGATCATCTTTCTTTATTCACTCAAAGGCACTGATGAAGTCGATTATGTCGTCGGACGGAAAGTGCTGGAGCATCAGCGTAGCGTGTACGGGAATCCGGTATATTACCACGAAGCCTATCCCTTGTTTTATTGGTGGAATCATACCATGTATAACGATCCTGAACAGGACGGGGTCAATGGCAATGAATTGGTGTATCAAGAAGAAGTTGATTTCGACCCCAGCCGTTACAAACCATGCCTCTTCAACGGACAACGTTGTTAGGAGGACCTGAGCCTCAGGGCACAGTTGTAACCTTAGGGTTCGCGCAAGAATAACTTTCCATGTTTGGGAGCTGAGCCGCCTGTCTGGCAAGGCGCGAGGACTGCGCATACTCCTTCGTATGGAAAGGACGAGCAACGCAGCCAGACGGGATGGATCGACGCCCAAACATGAGAAGTTATTTTTGCGCGAGCCCTTAGCATTCACCTCTTGTGTCACTCTCGCCTGAATAGGTTCACCTTCTGAAAAATAAGACCTGCCTCACACGACATGTGTTGCAATAAACCTGAAGCATCAATTGGAAAGGTGACTTTCGATTCCAATCCGTGTTTAATAACCTCAAAATTCTTTTCTTCCACCACTCCTACAGCCCTTACCTCATCACACCATTATGGCCGTCACTGAACACACGAAGACTCGACACGAATCTTTTCTGAGGCGCCTGTCATCCATCAGGTTGCTGCCCGGCCAAATCGTCGCTTTGGCCGCCGCAGGGCTTATTTTAATTGGAACGGTTCTTTTGATGTTGCCGTTTTCCACGCCAGAGAGCGTGGAGCTTCGATTTCTTGATGCGCTGTTTACCTCAACCTCCGCCGTATGCGTGACTGGCCTCATTGTCATGGACACAGCAACGGAATTTACCCTCTTTGGCCAACTCGTCATTCTCATGCTGGTCCAAATCGGCGGACTCGGGTATGCGCTCATGGCCACACTCATCTTGCTCGCGCTGGGACATCGCATTGGGTTGCGCGACCGGATGATGCTCGTGGAATCGCTCAGTGTCTCAGACATGGGGGAGACGGTTCGCTATGTCAAAATCGTGGCAGTCGCCACCGTGATCTTCGAAGGTCTCGGAGCCATGTTCCTCACACTGCGATTTGCCCAGGATATGGCATGGGGGCAAGCGCTGTACGCCGGCATCTTCCATTCGATTTCCGCCTTTAACAATGCGGGGTTTGCCTTATTCTCCGATAGCCTCATTGCCTATCAATCCGACATTCCCATTAATCTTATCGTGACGATTTTAATCATCTTCGGCAGCCTTGGGTTTTTTCTCTTTCATGATGCCTGGGACAACGTCACCGGCAAACGGTTTCGCTTTCAGACTCATACCAAATTGGTGGTCGTCGTTACCTTGGTCATGTTGATTTCAGGAACCCTGGGAATCACGATCCTGGAGTGGAATAATCCTCGTACGTTTGGCCCCTTGAGCCTGGGAGAGCGTATCGCCGTTGCTCATTTCCACACCGTCTCTCGCACCGCGGGATTTACCACCATGGATATCGGAGACATGAAGGATGCGACGCTGTATTTTCTGTTGTTACTGATGACGATTGGCGGCTCTCCCGGGAGCATGTCTGGCGGTATTAAAACCACCACGTTTGCCATTATTTGGCTCACAATTTGGGCCGTACTCTGGAGAAAAGCTGATGTGGAAGTGTTTCACCGGCGCATTCCTAAAGATCTTATTGTCAGGGCATTTGTGTTGTGCATTCTTGCCTTTACCACCATTACTCTGTTCACGCTAGCCTTAGCCTTTACGGAAGAACGGCCGTTTTTGAGCATCATGTTTGAGGTCACATCTGCCATGGGCATTGTCGGCATGTCGTTAGGTGATGGGGACGGCCGCAGTTTCTCTGCCTTACTCACGGATTTCGGAAAACTGGTCATTATCGTCTCCATGCTCCTAGGCCGATTTGGCCCATTGCTGATTGGGCTGTTCGCGGTCCAAACCACCATTCCGGCTCGATACCGATATCCTGAGTCTCGGGTCCTTATTGGATAGCGAGTCTCACCCAGCCCCGCTTGATCTTGGGGCTGTTGAATACTTTAGAATTTTTCATAATGCCCTTCCCATGTGACTTATTTTATTGACCACCAAAGGCAATAGGGAATGTTCAAAAAGGTGCGCTCAGCAAGGCCGCAGGCGCTTTGGCGCGCGGAGCGTACGGATYAGTACGTGAGCACGACAAMGGRCCGAGAACGCCGCTGRCGSNCYTTTTYNNCARCMTYCCSTTACTTKGCMCGRCGTTGCAGCACCAACACAAACRCCATTAAGGTCGGCAAGGGGGCGATAAAAAACGGGAGCATCCASATCCAGATGTTCTTCCCCCGTACTCGCGCTTGATCGTACATCCACACAAACACCCATACCAGCAACAGTACATAGTTCAAGGCCATCCAATGGGTGGTTCGCGTCACGAGTGCACTGGCTTCTTCACCAGTTGATGTCAGCCAAAAGACTACCTCCAGAATTCCGAACAACACCAATAACGTCAGGACGATTCGCTTACTCCACACATACATACCATCACCTCACAATTTTTAATTGAGACCTTCGCTGAAGTTCGGTCCCATGCCAGCGTTCCTCACCATTCACCCCTTAGCATAGTACGACCAGAGTGAAAAAATCGAGGCCGGAAGRGGCCCTTCGGCCTTACTCAAGACAAGAGACAAGCCTGGTCCCAAGGAACGGCCGGATCAATGGAAAACAGRGAMCTTGTCGCTAATCGCTCMAAAARAATGAGGGCGCKAAAGATCACAAYCTAGCGACAAAAACAAGCGMCCAGAGACAAACCATGAGGACGCCGCTRAAGCCATTTTTCAACATCTTTTGGTATTTCCAAGCCAGTTTCCCCTTACGGAAAGRCRTCTTTAAAAAAAATTRGACAGAATGNAAGGAAGGCCTGTGGATATGAAAGTCAAACCCTAATCAACCTGTGCATAACTCAATATATTTCCTTGCAACACATTGACATTTTATGGCTTTTCTTTGTTCACAGGCTATTCACTTTTATCCCCATCATTATCATCTAAAAACACAATATTTAGTATTGACAATTTACCCTAACCGCTATAGATTGTGCCTCCTCGATTGAACATCTCCTTCCTGATTTACGCAAATGGTGCACTAAAATGCCATGGAATATGTTTACAGTCGATCCATTACGACCTGACCTTTCTTTACTCAAAGGCAAAGGAGAATTGGCTTGAAAATCGAGCGTCGTTTTACTCAACCGGGCCAAAGTCCTTATGAAACGATTCCCTTTTCGACCCGATCATCTGAAATTCGGAATCCKGATGGTTCGGTAGTRTTTCAGCWTRRKGATATYCAGGCGCCRGARCARTGGTCYCAGYTKGCCGTGGATATYYTAGCCCAAAAGTAYTTCCGAAAAGCCGGGATCCCACAATTGGATGAGCAGGGAGCCTCCCTCCAAGATGCCGACGGAAACCCACTCACGGGGTGTGAACGGGATGCTCGACAAGTCTTTCATCGGCTCGCAGGGKGCTGGACCCGCTGGGGCCAAACCCATGGATATTTTGATACGGATGAGGACGGACACACGTTTTATGATGAATTGTGTTTTATGTTGGCTAAACAAATGGCGGCCCCGAATTCGCTACAATGGTTTAATACAGGCCTCCATAGTGCCTATGGGCTTGTTGGCCCTTCGCAAGGACATTATTACGTCGATCCCAGCACCAAACGACTCAACCGATCGAAGAACGCCTATGAACGCCCTCAAGTCCATGCCTGTTTCATCCAATCCGTTTCCGATGACCTCGTGAACGAAGGTGGCATCATGGATCTGTGGGTTCGTGAAGCCCGGCTCTTCAAATATGGGTCTGGAACCGGAACGAACTTTTCCAAACTACGAGGTGACGATGAGCCCTTATCCGGAGGTGGAAAATCCTCCGGCCTGATGTCATTTCTACGGATTGGCGATCGCGCGGCAGGCGCGATCAAATCTGGGGGCACCACTCGTCGGGCCGCCAAGATGGTGTGTTTGGATCTCGATCATCCCGACATTGAACAATTCATCGACTGGAAGGTTATCGAAGAACAAAAAGTCGCGGCCATGGTCACAGGGTCAAAAGTCTGTGCCCAACGGTTAAATGCGGTTCTTCAGGCGTGCCAGCTCAAATCCGGCGACCAGACATCTGTAGAAATCGACCCACAACGGAATCCTTCGCTCAAACAGGCCCTGAAGGCCGCTCGTGACTCCGCCGTTCCTGAGCCCTACATTCAACGGATGTATGCCTACGCACAAGAAGGGTTTACCCATTTTGTGTTTCATGAATACGACACCAATTGGGATAGCAAAGCCTACCAAACCGTTTCCGGGCAAAATTCCAATAACAGCATTCGTGTGCCGAATGCGTTTTTTGACGCCTTAAATCAGGATGCAGACTGGATCTTGACGCGACGGACCGATGGGAAACCCACGAAAACATTCAAAGCCAGGGAATTGTGGGACCGGATTTCCTGGGCCGCGTGGATATGTGCGGACCCCGGCATTCAATATGACACCACAATCAATGAATGGCATACCTGTCCAGAGGATGGACGCATTAATGCCTCGAACCCTTGCAGTGAATACATGTTCTTAGATGACACGGCCTGCAATTTAGCCTCGTTAAATCTGGGGACCTTTATGACCCCAGAAGGGGAATTTGATGTTCCCGCCTACCAGCATGCGATTCGACTATGGACGATCGTATTGGAAATTAGCGTGCTCATGGCTGGATTCCCCAGCAAGTCTATTGCCGAGAAAAGTTATAAGTTTCGAACCTTGGGACTGGGATATGCCAACCTGGGCTCCCTGCTCATGCGGCAAGGCATACCCTACGGCTCTCCTAAGGCCTTAGCCATCACTGGAACGCTCACCGCTATTCTGACTGGAGAATCCTATGCCACATCCGCGGAAATGGCTGCGGAACTCGGACCGTTCCCCGGCTATGCAAAGAACCGTGAATCCATGTTGCGTGTCATGCGAAATCATCGACGCGCGACATATGGGACGTCTTATGACGCGTACGAAGGCTTGACCATCCCTCCCCAGTGTATCGATGAACGTGAGGCGCCCAGCAACCTCCTTGCCGCAGCACGAGAAACATGGGATCGAGCTGTTGAATTAGGCAAAGCGCATGGGTACCGCAATGCCCAAGCCACCGTCATTGCGCCAACCGGTACCATTGGATTGGTCATGGATTGTGACACGACGGGCATTGAACCAGACTTTGCCCTGGTCAAATTCAAAAAATTGGCTGGTGGTGGGTACTTTAAAATCATCAACCAAAGTCTGCCACCCGCGTTGAAGAAGCTCGGGTACACCCAAGAGCAGATTCACGACATTATTACCTATGCCACCGGCACACGGACATTGAAACATGCACCGTTCATCAACCATGAATCGCTGATGGCGAAAGACTTTAACCCTGAGGCCATGGAACGAATCGAAGCCACGCTCGATGGGGTATTCGAAATTCAATTTGCGTTTAATAAATGGACCTTGGGCGAAGACTTCTGTCGAGATCGCTTAAGATTCACGGATACCCAACTCAATGACCCAAAGTTCAATATGCTCAAGGAACTAGGATTTGCACAGGAAGAAATTTTAGCAGCAAATGATTTTTGTTGCGGAACGATGACAGTTGAAGGAGCGCCTCATCTCCAAACTGAGCATTTGCCCGTCTTTGATTGCGCCAACCGCTGTGGCCGAATTGGAAAACGATATATTTCCACTGATGCCCATATTCGCACCATGGCCGCAGCCCAACCGTTTATCAGCGGAGCCATTAGCAAAACCATCAACATGCCAGCAGAATCCACCGTCGGCCATGTCAAGGATACCTATTATTTGGGATGGAAAAACATGCTCAAAGCCGTGGCGCTCTATCGTGATGGCTCGAAACTCAGCCAACCACTGAGCGCCTCCAGTGACATTATCCAGACCACAGAAGCATCTGACGAGATCATGGTCAAGGCTCAGCAGATCACGGAACGCATCATGGTTCGGTATTTAGCTAAACGTCGTCCACTTCCCACTCGACGAGTGGGCTATACCCAAAAGGCGAATGTCGGCGGTCACAAAATTTATCTTCGAACCGGAGAATATGAAGATGGCACGTTGGGAGAAATTTTCCTCGATATGCACAAAGAAGGGGCCGCCTTCCGCAGTTTGATCAACTGCTTCGCCATCGCCATTTCTTTGGGGCTCCAACATGGCGTCCCACTCGAAGAGTTCGTAGAAGCCTTCCTCTTCACCCGGTTCGAACCCAATGGCCCCGTCAAACTGAATGACCATATCAAAATGTCAACTTCAATCATCGACTACATCTTCCGTGAACTCGCAATCACGTATCTCGACCGGACTGACCTGCAACAGGTTGTACAGGAAGACCTTCGGGGAGATTCCGTCAAACAAGACCCTGAATGCACCGACGATGAACCCGCTGACCCAAGAACCATTACCTCTGCCACCATCAGCTCGGAGCTGTTTCCTTCACGGCGAGGCAATAAAAATGGACAACACGGGAATGGGCGAGGAAACGGAAAAGTCTCACACAAACTTGAATTGAAACAGACATCCGTCACCTACACCACAGAGATGGATACGGCCCATCGAACCGGGTTTGAAGGGGATCCCTGCCCGACTTGCAAACAGTTTAAATTAGTGCGGAACGGCATGTGCTTGGTCTGCCGAAATTGTGGCGAAACCACGGGGTGCTCATAAAATTTTTATGGTTAAGGAAATGACTACACAATGGGAACAAAAGAAGAAACGGTATATTGTCCTTATTCGGATTGCAAAAAACCAATTAAAATTAAGGTAAAACTCTACTCAAATTACCTCAACAGAGAAAAGCCTAATGAATGTCCCTGGTGCAAAAGAAAATTTTCAAAAGGGGAGTACAATCCATTAAGTGGTCCGGGAAAATGGGATTAAAATTGAAAGGACTGAACAGTGAACATCGCACAAGTTGAAAAATCAGACATTGAAAAACAATGGCATGCCCGCGGGTTCAGTTGTGGAATGTGGATTGATCACGCACGTCGAGTCTGGCAAGAGGATTGGCATGACACCGATGAATTGTTCATGGCCATCGCCGGAGAGCTGGAAATTGAAATAGGTGGACGATGCATTCGCCCAAAAATCGGAGAAGAAGTCCTCATCCCGGCCCGCGTTCAACATACCGTGAAGAACGTTGGGAAGAAAACCGCACGCTGGCTCTACGGGCTCAAAGCCCCAGCTTTTCAGCCTGTTCAAGATTAGACAGATCTACTGCGGATGCGCTGGATGTGGCCAGATCTTCCGATCCTTTTCGGGGAAGGTTGAAAAAGACCGCCAGCTGCGTTCTCGGGCTTTTGGCGTGCTYACGTACTGCGTGTACGCTCCGCGCGCCCAAAGCCCTGCGGCCTTGCTGGACGGCCTTTTTCAACCYTCCCCGTTTTCGTTGAATAGTCCCACTATTCGCCTCAAAGGATCGAAACATCTGACTCAAACCAGCACCCCCTCGTCACGATCGCTAATCTTGGACAGGCACCTCGCAAAATACAAAAATGTCTCATCACCACCAAGGTGACCACGACTTTTGGCATTTCACCATGCACATCAATATCTTACACAGCTTTTTTGCGCCCACTGCCGTTTCTAGGTTGAAAAAGTCCTAAAAACCCAGGTTAGAAGTATAGATAGGCCTTATAAAGAGGTCAAGGAAATGGCATGTCCGCTAGAGGGTGATGATCGAGAAAAAGAATGGGAGTGAGGTGTTGCAACAGACCTTGAAATACACAAAGGGGAGAAATCCTAAGCACGAAATCCGAAACAAATTCCAATGCTCAAAATCCCAATGTCCTAAATTTGACCGAAAGGTTTGGAATTTTGGGCATTTGAATTTTGAATGTGTTTGAGATTTGGTGCTTCGAATGTTGTGCTTTCCGTCATCTGACCCATTTAAGGCTTTAGAAAGATGGACAACATGACCATTCAATTGAAAATCTATCCTCCTGAACCTGCTGTCGCTCCACCACAGACATTAATGGCTTGGCCTGAAATGGCTGCAGCCATAGGCGAACAAAGAAACAGGACAGTGGATGCTATCTCATCAACCTTCGCCATACGTTTGATTGGCACAGCCGCAATGGCTTGGGTTCGAAAATCCTCTGTCGACATGCCCAAGACTGCAGCGGTTTCTTCAATTCCTTGACGAGCCATGGCCGTATCCACCCAGGTCGGGCATAACGCATTGACCGTAATCCCTCGATGAGCCACTTCAAGGGCAATGGCTTTAGTAAAACCAATGATGCCATGTTTGGCCGTGCAATAGGCTGCATAGCCTGGCACACCGAATCGCCCAAGGACCGACGAGAGATTGATGATTCGGCCATAGCCAGGGTCTTTCATATGTGGCAACACAATTTTCGAACAAAGGTAGGACCCCGTGAGATTAGCTTGAATAATGTTGGACCAGCGAGAATCATCAGGATCGTCAATAGGTGTTCGGCCAGACACCCCTGCATTGTTAACAAGAATATCGATCTGCCCCCATTCTGCGACAATGGCCGAAACCACTCGTTCCAGATCCTGACGATTGGTCACATC
>LXTH01000039.1 GCA_001643555.1 Nitrospirae bacterium SPGG5
GCTGGTTAAATTCGGCATACATCGCGGCACTCTCGATCCCGCCCCACCCCGAAACTCCTTCGGCGAAGTCACGGTCAATCCCTTAGGCCTCTTAAGCATCCTGGAAACCGATCTAGGCCTACCCCCCGTACTCGCTCACCCCGCGGAACAACTCATCGCCTATCGCGGCTGCCTGGCAGACCTCGACTCCCCCGAACGCTTCTACCACCGCTCCTTCGCCGTCGACCCGGTCAACGTCGCCCGAACGCTCATGACCTGGCGTGCCCAGTGGTATGAAGCCGGATGGACGGGCTCGTTCCCAACAGGCGTCTCCCAGCGACTAAAAGACATGGCCGACATCGAAACACTCGCCCGCGACCGCGTCCCCCCCTGCATCGGCCAACGCGTGCAACGAGCGCTCGCCGACTTAGATCAGCGTCGTACCCAGATCAAAAAGATCGAACTCCTGGAAGACCCAAACGCTCTCCCGGTAACCTTTACCAAGCTCATCGAACGTATCGGCTTCGAAGTAATCGATGGCGTCACGCCTTCGGTACATGCAACGCCTGCCACCGACCTGCATCGTGTACAAAGTGAACTGTTGGATGCCTTGACCCGCACAGAAGGCGAACAACAAGAAAAAATCCAACTTTCCGGCGACACCTCGTTCATCGTCATCCGCTCAGCCTCCCGCGACATCTCCGCCCGCGCCATCGCCGAGATGTGCCGCAAACGCAACCAACCCAGGGAATCCGTCGTGGTGGCAGAAACCGACGGCATCATCGTAGACAACGCGCTCGAACGTAGCGGTCTTCCCCGCTGCGGTTTCCAACACTACTCGCGATTCCGCGCGATCACCCAAGTGTTGCAACTCGCCCTCGCACTCCTGTGGGAACCCCTCAACCCCCACTTATTACTGCAGTTTCTAGTACACCCGTTAGGTCCACTCAAATCCCGCATCCGCCGAACGCTGGCCGAAGCGGTCTCCAATGAACCCGGCATTGGCGGCCAGGCCTGGCGAAAAGMMCTTGAAGAAATCGAAGCYCACATTCGTCGAAATCTAGACTCTGAAGCTCCGCTCATTAACGAGATTGCCGCCCATATTCTCAGCGGTGGTGGCAAACGCATTCGCCCCCTTCTCTTGAACCTCTGTGCACGGCTGAACGGTTATGTTCCCAAAGCAGATTTGGTTCTTGGCAGCCTCATCGAGTTTATCCATACGGCGACCTTGCTTCACGACGACGTCTTGGACGATGCAGACCTTCGTCGGGGACAACAGACAGCCCGACGCATCTGGGGGAACCATGCCAGTATTTTAGTCGGGGACTACCTGTATGCCCGGGCTATGCAAGAAATCGCGGCGTTCCAAAACCATGACGTGAATGATGTCATGGCCATTGCCTGTCGCAAAATGGCCGAAGGCGAAATTCTCCAATTGTGTGCAAACCGCCAGACCTTGCTCAAGGAGGCTGACTACCTGCGCATTGTTGAATACAAGACTGGCGCGTTGGTGGCCTCGGCCTGCAAAGTAGGGGCAATTATCAGCGGCACCTCGCCAATGCACCAAGACAGGCTCTACCAGTTTGGGTTGTACTTGGGTATTGCGTTTCAGCTAGCTGATGATCAGTTAGATTACACAGCTAACGGAGAGAGTTTAGGCAAGACCTTGGGACAGGATCTGATGCAAGGCATGATCACTCTTCCACTCCTGCATCTCTTACAAGCCTGTTCGTATGAGGAGCGCCAGGAACTTACACGCAACATTGAATCCAAAACCATTGAGGAAAATGATTTACTTCATATTACGACTATGATGGAACAGTATGGATCGCTTCAATACACTACCTCCCGTTCCCTAGAGTATATTGACGCTGCACGGGTAATCCTCGACTCCTTTGAAGACTCGCCCGCCAAACGGGCTCTCGCCGTCGTCGCCGATTACATGGTCAACAGGGACCGATAACGGCCTATCCACTTTCCGCCTATTTCTTTCTCAATTTTCAGCTCCACGCACCGTAAAAAGCCGACAGACCTAGTCCCTTCAACCAGAATTTCCAGTAGAAAATGAGGCCTTCTTCCGTGTTGTCATTTCGACCGGGGTGAGAAGACGCGAAAAAGGGGTCAGACTCGACTTAATACATTACACATGCTGCGGTCAACGATTCCGCAATTAAATCGAGTCTGACCCCTTTTTGTGGTCTTCTCACTACCTCCCTCACTTTGTGTCGGGACAAGGTTCGAAATGACAAGGAGGTAAAAAAAAATTGAAATTTCTTAGGAGGAAGGATTCGTAGATGATACCACCGGTTTCTCTTTCAGGAGGACTAACAATAGCAGACCGATCAATATCCAGAGGACTTCGCGCAGTCGGCGGATCAACGCAAAGGTAATGCCCGTGACTTCGTCGTATCCAAAACTCAGGAGCAAAAAGAGATACCCGCCTTCCTGAGCCCCAAGACTACCCGGGATAAAGAACCCAGCCCCTTTAATCAACACGGAAATCGCCGCTATGGAAAAGGCTGACAGCAGGGTGACGTCCATTCCCAGGAAATACAAAATGGCGTACACCTCGAATGTCTCGATCGTCCACGCCACAAAATAAATCAACACGGCCAACCGAAAGGTGCCGCCTCGTTCACGATAAAACCCTCGAATGGTGTTGTCTAAGTCCAGCAGCTGGGTTTCACGGGATTCCAGAAATCGTATGGGCAGCCGGATCTTTCGAAGGATGGTGAGCAGCCCCAAGCCAATGCCATACCGTTGCATCACAAACAACAGGAAGAGTCCAAACGCGAGCATGCCCAGACCCACGCCCGCCATCAGCACATTGTAGTCGGATCCTCCGAGGATCCAAAACGTCAGGCCAATCCCCAGGAACATAAAGATTATCTGGGCCAGGACCATGGCGGTCTTCGCGGTCACGAGGGAAGCCAACGCATCAACCACGGGAACATCATATGGTTTAAGCAGGTAGGCTTTCATGGGTTCTCCAACCACTATCCCGGTCGGCGTGGTGACATTGATCGCTTCTCCTGCCATCCGCACAGCGAACAAGCGAAGAAAGCTCACTCGATCGGCCCAAGGTCCTAGGGTTAGCTGCCACCCATACGCCTCGAGTACATACACGGCGAGCAGGGGCAACAATATAATGCCAATGGGGACAACGCCCAACTGTTCAGTGGTGTGGAGGATTTGAGATGGCCCAACGTGCCAAATCAACACACCGAGTACCGTTAAACCGATAACAAGGAAGACGAGTCGAATCACGGGGTTAAGGCCTGTGAAAAGATAACTTGGACAAGATCGCGCCCAGATTTGGGTCGGATTTGGACGGAACGATTGAGAAAAAACCGAGGCATAGCATGCCTATGTTGAGGTGTTTTTGATTGAGGCGCGTTCAAAGATGGCCCGAAGATGGGATGCAAGATATCCAAGTTATTTTTTACAGGCCCTTGGCTCAAATGTAAAGAGTGCTGCATCATGCAGTGATGCGTAAAGAATTTTTCGCGCTTCACGAATCACGCTTCACACGACTTCAACCTATTAGGAGGGGTGTGGAAGAAACGCTTTGTGGAGGGTCCAGGCCATCATCAGTGCAAAAAAAGTTGATCCCACGGCACCCAACCATAAGAACCACGGCAGGAAACCGAGGCATGCGAACAACAAGACCACGACGGAGAAATCCCGATTGGCCACATTGCCAAGGATAAACTCCAGCCGTGTTCGTTGTGCCGGACTGATTTGCCGCCAAGCCTTGGGATTGGCTTTCATGTACCGCACCCGATTCACAAACCAAAACGAAACACCATTCCCCATGACCGCGATGGTCCCGAGCACGAGCGGCAGAGAGCTCTGTTGCCAGGGCCCTGTTACATACGCACCCCAGGCAATGCCGGCAAAAATGGCCATGTGCACGACGTTATCCGCAATGATATCCAGCTCTTGTCCAAAACGAGATTCAGCAAACGTCAACCTCGCGACCTCCCCATCGCAGCAATCCACCACCACGGATATTTGGAACAGTATTGCTGCAATAATGCCCAATGCATAGGATCCGTTGGCAAAGAACGTCGCACCAAGCAAACCAATGAGCATAGACACAATCGTGATCGCATTCGGGGAGACACCCAACCGAATGAAAAGTCGTGTCAACACACTAGAAATTTTTCTGTTGACGTACCGATCGACGAGTCCGTCCATGCCACCTTTCACGGTTTGCAAGGAGTGACACAACATCTGTTCCGCTCGTCGCAGCCCTTGAGGGCCACGGGCATCGAGGAAATTCTTGGACGTCGTCGACACGGTATTCACTATGCCTTCCGCCGCGGCTTGTTCAAGGGCCAACCGAATGGGCCCGCCAGCCAAGGATTTCCAGGCGCCGGAGACTCCAAGTAAACGCGATGGCAAGACCACCAAGTCGGCAGCCGGGGCAATACGGTATTCGTCCTTCCCGATTTCATTCGGGGTTTCCATGGCCTGATCCTGAAACACGACCCGATGATTCATGCCACGTGGATGGGGATCTGTTCGCATCACGACACCGGGATTCGCCTTCCAGCCTATATCCCCGGGCCGCCCGATGGCGACCATCACTCGTCCATCCTTGACTCCTGCCCCCAGTGAATCCACCAACGACGGGGTAAACACGATATGGCAGCCCAGAATGAGACACGAGCCCTTAATTTCATTCGCTAACGTTTCCCAGGTCTGAGGATCACCAGGTGGAAACTCTCGTACCGGTAGCCAACGAATGGCGGCTTTGACCCGGTCATCCCCATGGATGAGAGACCGAAGTTGCTGCTCTTCGTCGCCAACCAACGCCAAAATCTGAGAAATCCCCGCTCGCTGCAGAGTGAACACAGCCCGCTGAAAAATGGTCAACCCGCTAATGCGGGTCAACGCATTCACCTGGGTTCGATCGGTCGCCAGCATTAAATCAAAGACGCCGGAAGAAGCCAATAGAATCGCGGTGTCCACGGTGCTGACTTCGGGTTTATTAAGCGTGCTATCCATTACGACTTAGATCCCTATCACGTTCAGGCAACTTCGGCAAGACGTCATTTTGCGCACGGGCCACATCTTCTGGAAAGTCTATTTCGATCCACGGCAGCCCACCGATCTTTTCCACGCCTACCAGAGTGGCCTGAAAAAAATCTCGCAACGCATCTTCGTATTCCATATCCAGGAGACCTTGACAGATCCATACCTCCACCGATTTCACTAAATTCGTCGCATCATGCCGGCTGACTCTTAAAAATCCCACGCCCTCACCAGCTTCGTCATAGGTTTCCGGCATCTGCTTCGTGAGGGCAATAACACGGCCCTGCAAAACCACAACCATGCATTCTTCCGTGTCATGCACAACGGTTTCATCCATCAGCAAGACATTGTTATAGGAGGAGAACACCAGTCGTTCGAGAATGGAGGGATGGAACAACACATCCGCATCCATGATCACCGTATCATTATCTAATAAGGCTTGCCGCGCCACCCACAACGACACAATACTGCCTCGTTCATACTCCTCGTTCACCAAAAAATGGACAGGAATTGATCCCGACCATGAGGCGACGGCCTCTCGAATCAATTCCTGTTTATACCCAACAACGATGGTGACTTCTGAAATGCCGACATGCTCCAGGGCTTCAAGATATCGAACGAGAAGTATTGTTTCTCCAATCGGAAGCAGGCATTTCGGAGTTAAGGATTGGAGGCGCCGCCCCACACCGGCGGCGAGAATCACGGCTTTCATACGTTAACCATTCTGAAGCTTCTTCAGTTTCATGAGCATTAACAGGCCTGTTGATACTCGGAGCATACGCGAAGTACGTGAGCACGACAACGGACCGAGAACGCCGCTGGCGGACCCTTCGGCCATACTCAGGGCATGCTTTTTCAACAGACCCTCACACGATTTCCTTGAACACGGTAACAAAACCTTCAAAATCAGCTTGCGTGAGTGCGCCCATATTCGCCACACGGAAAATTTTGTCGCTGAAATGACCTTGTCCCGCATAAATGACATACCCTCGCGCCTTTAACCGATCATGCAAGTCTTGATAGATCAGGCCTTCGGGCAAATAAAACGCCGTCAACGAATTCGATTGCCTCTCAGAAGGCAAGACCGCCTTGATCCCAAGCGCGCCGAGCCCCTCACGTATCAACGCGGCAGAGCGGGCATACCGTTGAATACGATTTTGCACCCCCTCTTCCAACAATTCATTCAGGGCTTCATCAAGGGCCGCATACACTTGAATGGCTGGAGTAAACGGAACGCTGCCCTGTTCCTGCGCTTCAAAATAGCGGGAAAGATTGAGATACATGGAACGCTTGGGATACTTCGCAATTCGCTCGATAAATCCCGTCCGGATCAGAACGAACGATGCTCCCGGGAACCCTTGGATGCATTTTCCTGCCGTCCCAGCCACGACATACATATGGGACCCTGCGATATCGAGGGACTCTCCGCCCAAACCACTAACCGAATCCACCACACAGACCCGGTTCATGTCATCCACCATCTTCGCGATTTCATTGACCGGATTGATTAACCCCACCGTGGTCTCATGATGCACAATCGCCACCGTTTGGACTTCCCTGTGAAGCTTGAGGACAGTACGGATTTTTTCCAGATCAGGGACGGTATCCCAATCCAATTTTATCTCAGGGATCCCGAGCCGCTGACTGGTAACAATGTCGGAAATGCGTTGCCCATACATGCCATTATTGATGGTCAACACACGTTTTGCCATTGGCAAACAAGAGAGCACTGCGGCTTCGACGGCGGCCGTTCCTGATCCGGTCAACAGGATCGCCGTATACTCAGACTCAGCCCCTGGCACAAAGGCCTGAAGCAATTTCTGGCGAACATTCTGGATCAATTCCCCACATTCGGATTCTCGATGGCACATATCTGGAATGGCGAGTGCCTTCCTCACCCGATCTGACACATTCACCGGTCCTGGGTTAAGTAGGATCATTGGTTACATCACTCCTCATTCTTCTTAGGATTAGAAAGCAGAAAGACGTGATCCGTGAAGGGGAAAAACCTTCTTTTCGTTACGCATAACGCTTCACGCTTCACGGCTTTCAAGCGCTGCCCGAAACCGCTTCGTCAGATCGGCGGGTCCCACTGCGACCCGATCGGCATCTTCAATTTGCTCATTCACTTTGATCAGCAAGAAACTTGGGCCCTCTTGTTTCAACATATCCTTGAATTCATATACAATATCTTCCCGTTCCCATACCCGCTCGATATTCACATAGCCCGCAGCCTTGGCCATTTGGTCCAATCGAACCATTCGAGAATACGTGGGTTGGTTGCCGGTCGTCCCATATACTTCGTTATCAAACACAACGTGGATCAGATTCTTCGGCTCTAATGCCCCGATCGTAGCAAGCGTACCCAGGCCCATCAGCACATTGCCATCCCCGTCAAACACGATAACTTTTTTCTCCGGTTGTGCCAGCGCTAGACCCAAACCAATTGAAGCCGTGACTCCCATTGATCCAATCATATAAAAATTTTGTGGCCGGTCGCGAATCTTTTGCGCTTCGCGGGATGGAAACCCATTGCAAATGATGACGGGTTGGTCAGTCACGAGCTCGAACAAAGCCTGCATGGCTTGGGCTCGACTCTGCATCACGCCTTCTTCGGGTCTCATGTCTGGCCTCGCACACTAAGAATTCACGAAAAATGTAGTTGATCGAATTTGTGACTGTTTCTTACTTTACGTGACTTAAACTCGAAATCCGAATATCGAAATTCGAAACAAACTCGAAATACCAAACTCGATTTTTTTAACGGAGCATTTCGACATTTGTCGATAGAGGTATTCATTCCTTGCCATTTAAACATTTGAATTTGTTTCGAATTTCGATATTCGGATTTCGGATTTATTCCACGGTTTTTGTTATTTGGTCATTTGAATATGTTTCGGATTTCGAAATTCGAGTTTCGAATTTGTATTTTTTAGGGTTGAACAGTTTTCACCACTCCCTTTTTCAAAAACAGCGCAACGGGAATACGCTGTTCCATAAAGGTTTTCGCGGTCCACTGAAGATCATCGGCTATGGTGTGTTCAGAAAGAGTTCGGTGGGGAATCCGAATCGTGTCCATGAGTTGTGGCATGGTTTCCCCCATGACGAGATGCTCCGGATCATCTTTTCCTTCAAAGCCACGCCAGGCAATAACCATGACGCATGGAATGGTGTAAATCAGATTCAGCGACATCAACACATTCAAGGCATTCCCCAACCCTGAATTTTGCATGAGCACGACCGGGATTTTTCCCCCAAGAAAGGCACCGGCAGCCATCGCCACGGCTTCATCTTCACGTACAGCCGGGGTATAAAGGCGCCGCTCCCCCAACACTTCGATAATTCCRCCGAGAATCGTGTCAGGAACACCGGTAAAAAAATCACACCCAATGCCTTCTAAGGCTTGAACAAATTCGTCACTCTCAATCATGCCGTCGGCAAGCCTCCCTGAAATGTTCCAAATCGGACAGTTTTCATGAAATCGAAGGCCCCTTGGAAATGGAGGTCACAAAGGCAGATTAAAAGAAAAACGGCCAGCACACGAAACAACTAGCCGCTCAACGAGAGGGATTATAACGAACCGGTTCTCCGGTTCTCAAGAAAATGAGGAATGGCACTGAGAACTTGGAAAAATCAGGAGATTGCAGCCTCAACACACGCAGTGTACACTCCCCACCGCAAGGCAACAGAGGCAATCGGCACGCTGAAATACACGAGGAGTGTTGAGCTCATGAAAGGCAGGAAACCATCGGCAGGCGCCTACACCGACGCCCATGCCCAAAGCGGAATTACCACGCCATTACCCGAGTTAGAAACATGGCCGAATCAATACGCTGGGTATGAGATTACCATCAAGATCCCGGAATACACCGCGATATGTCCCAAGACCGAGCTTCCTGACTTTGGGATCATCACAATCCACTACATGCCTCACAAAACCTGCGTGGAACTCAAATCGTTAAAAGTCTACATTCATGCCTACCGCAACATTGGCATTTTTTACGAAAACGCCGTGAACCGCATTCTCCAAGACCTGGTCAAAGCCTGCAAACCCAAATGGGCAACCGTCACCGGCACCTTTACCGCACGCGGCGGATTGAGTAGCACCATTCTGGCCAAGTATCCAAAAATAGGCACACCTTTTCCTTAAGGCCAAAACCTTTAGGCTGATTCATAACCTCAACACGCTGCGAGACTGGAATCCAAGTGGA
>LXTH01000104.1 GCA_001643555.1 Nitrospirae bacterium SPGG5
TCCGATCTCGCTTGGTGAAATTTTCAAACGCTGCCTTCGCTTCATCGTGTTTGATCTCTGCTTGTATTGCTAATTCCTCTTCAGGAAGCTCAATTTCCTCAGCCTCAAAATCTTCGTCTCCCGCTGCCTCAGCAGCGGCTTCCTCGGCTTCGATTTCAGCGTCTCGTTTTTCCTCCACCGCTTCTAATGCTTGGTTGGCAATATCTAATGCTTGTTTGGCATCTTGGTAGCTAGTCTCTAATTGCTGGCGTCGACTTTCCAAATCAAAGCTGAAATCACCACCATGGAGAGTTCGAACATAGCCCACCACAGCCCAGATTTCTTCTTCCGAAAGGGTATATTTAAACGTTGGCATCGTGGCCACGGCGAAGTAATTCATATCATCATTCACTTCTTGAAGAGAGGTATCCCTCATGTCACGGGAGATGGTATCGAAAATTTCCTTATCCGAGAATGTGGACATCGTTGCGTCTTCTGATAAATCCCGTGGACGAGGATCGGGCATGCGGCCCCAGTTGAACCCTTCGGCCTGTTGGCCATTTTCTCCATGACAGTGCATACAATAATGGTGGTAGAGCTTTCGGCCTTTTGTGGTCCTCTCATCTTCAAACAAGGCACAACCGCTTGTCACGGCAAACATCGCCGCTACACCGATTGCGACCCTGATCAGTACCCGCTGCATGCCTCGTTCCCCCTTCATGCCTGATTACCTCTTCGGATTTTCCGTATCAAGAAAAATTCAAAGCCTGCGGCCATCGCAATGCCCAACACGACATAGCCATATATGGAATTATCTGGCTGCGGTTCGGCACGGATATACCACCAAGACGAGACCGCCTTCTGTGAACCTTGTTCCTTGATAGCCCCATCCACAATTTGTCCATCCCAAAACGCAAACGCCACGCTGATCCATTCACCTGGATTGATCTGGACATCATGCTCATCACCTGTCTGTAAGGGGCGGGAAAATACCACCTTCCAGATCCCATCCTGCCACGCACCCGTTGCAGACACATCCTGCTGATCCTGAGGCCGAAGAGTCTTAAAACCTTTGGCGCTCATGTCCGTCGCTTTACCGTTTTCCTTTTTCCAGTACCAAATATTGACCGGACCGCCTCCAACCAGCATTTCTTGGCCATGCGCAAAATGCGCCTTCTTGTCTCCAACCATGAACTCCAAGGCTGCCGCATCCGCAGCATCTTCTGTCGGATCCTGGTACTCCACAAGAATCGCAACGTCTTGACCATTATGAAGGCCTCGAACTTTTACTGATTTCACCGTAACTTCTTGAATCCGATCCGGCCAATGCACCTGTGGAGCTAATTTAAATTCTGAAGGCGCCACTGAATCCCACACTGCGGAGTGTGGAGCGTCCGAAGGAAGGGCCCCTTCTGTCAGATACACACGAACCGCTACGCTCTCTTGTTCTTCTCCTGCTGGCGGAGGATCACTGGAAAAAACCCATGCCGCGCCCAGCCATCCATACCAAAGGGTGGTAACCAGAGCCACCATGAGTAGTTTTCGACCTGCCATGTTGAGACTCCTCACATTCCTAGGTAGTAACAAGCCATACCCTATGCGTCCTTTTATTCTTCTTCTTCCCACGTTCGCGGCGACTGATGAGCACCATCAAATTCTCCTATAATCACCTTCCAGATTTTCTCATCAGATAATTCATTTTCCCAACGAGGCATGGCCGATTTCCATGGCATTCCCTCAATCGGTAAACCCACCCCTCCCTTCTTGATGCGCCAGAAGAGATACGATTCTTGAAGCTGAGCAATCGTGCCCGAATCAGCGAAATTCGCGGGGGGGGGATTAAACCCTACAGCCGCTAAACCTTTTCCATCAAAATTTTCTCCATGGCAAGGGGAACAATTGGATGCATAAATTCCCATACCTTCCTGAATGGTTTGGTTATTTTTAGGATAGGGATTCGCCAATCCCACAAATTCCCCAGGTGGTGCTGGATGGATGGTCCGGCTTTCCGGGGGTGGGTCATCGCTTGGCGATAACTTGGTATAGGTTTGCCATCCAACGAGCAGTGGAAACATAATGAACACCATGAGCCTCGCAATATTTGCGACACCGGTTTGACCTTCTCCCGTTAAAAACCGCTGGACGGGGCCCATGAAACTTTCAAGTGATTCCCCACTCATGGTGTAAAAAATCATCAGGGCGCTGAAGGTTAATGCGAGATACAAAAATACAAGGCTCGCGGGGAGTGGAGCGGTGAACAAGGGGAGAATGAACTTGAGGAACACGTAAATACCGGCCAACACGACGGCTGAATTAAAAAGAGGGCCTTTCATGTGTCACTCTCCTATTTACACTGTGAATAACCGGCTATCTATGAGCACTTCTTTTTCGATTAATTCCCACCATGCCCCACCAATGAAGCGACTTTCATTTCTCCCGCATCTATATTCATGACATCTTCTACCTTGATGCTAATGGGTTCCCCACTCATTTTTTGCAAGAAGGCGATGACCGAGTAAATTTCTTGCTCGGAAAGGGCAATGGGGTTTTTATTGATATGGGGCATTCGAGCAGGATATTCCTCGGGAAGTCCCTCGTGCCTGAAGTCTAAATACACATAGGCCTGCGGCTGGGTGAGACTTTCATAAATAAATTCGGGGGCCAGTTTGGCGCCAATTCCCGCCAGATCCGGGCATCGAGCCGACTCACTCGGACCGATCGAATGACACAAGGCACATTGCCCTTTGCTGAAAAATATTTTCTGTCCAATTGAGGCCAAATCATCCGGTGTCTTGACACTCGTAATATCAAACGTTTCCACCGCCGGCGGAAGAGAAGCCATTTGGGGAACCCCTAGGGCGATCAGGGTAAAGATCCCTAACATAATAATCACAAATCCAAGGACCCGGACAAACACGGCTTTGAGGAAAAGGAGAATGAGAATCCCTGTTCCAACCACACACAGCCCCATCAATTGAAGTACGGCAACTTCACTCATGTGTCCTCATTCTTGTTAGTGAGATTCATAGGAACTGGATTCACGAATGTCTGTCCTTCACGTGGGGATCCGCCTGCCATGGCCGGGGCCACTCCTCCAGGGATCTTCACCGGACTTTCTTCAGGTTGTCCGTGTTCCGTGCCTTGTGGGGCCTTATCCCCCATGGTCGCCACCCAGAAAATAAACGCCACTATCATACAGAACACAAAGGTATTCAGCGACATAAAGGCCGCAGCATACCCGAGTGCCGGGGAATAGGCATACTCCGATGTATCCCGCATCACGCCATAGATGTGCCAATGCACTCGTGAAGATGATCGGGCATAACCCATGAGCGACATCAATAAAATGACCATGACGGCATTGGATACGAGTGTATATCCAGCCCTAACAGGCATTTGACCCCAAATCATTTCAGTCGTGGTTTTCGCACTTTTCATCAATAGGGCCGTCAAGGGCGTAAACGTGACCATGATAAACAAGACGATGAGCACCTGGGCCACCGAGAAGTAATTGATCCGAATGATGGCCGGAACAAAATATCCCCATACGCCCAAGACAATCACCGCAAGCCCCGCGATGACGAGCAAGGCCCCCATGACCGCCTTCGCTATTTTGGCCCATGCAGCGGTTTCTTGTTTACCAGCACGCCAATACATGAGGAAACTTATGAAGGTCACCAGAATCATGAGATTTGCCACGGTCATCTTGGCTGACATGACGCCAAAGACCCCAAGCAATGGATGGTGGGTTCCACCCATTTGCCGAGCTTCCTGAAGGCTCGCCACAAGGGAATGAGGAGTCATCCACACTGCCAGGGAAACCATCAAGACAATGAGCATCGCCAAAATGGGTTTTTTGTAACTCTCCGCCACTCCCGGAACCCGATACGTAATACCCATCCAGAAATAATAGTTCGCGCCTAGGAAGAGCACGCCAATCAACATGGCTTGGAGAATAAAGAGCCAGGCTAAAAATCCTCCCATCAAGGTAATGCCCATTTGCTGATTATATTGATAGACCTCCCGCATCAACCAATAACCCGCGAATGGAAGGGGGAGCATGCCAAACACTCCGATGAAGTTCCCGACATATCCCATCCAGTCGTAGCGTTCTCGTTCTTCTCTTGTGGTAGCTAGGAGATACTTCACCCCTGCATAGGCCCCGCAAATGAAACCACCCAACACGATATTGGCAATAAACCGGTGGATATTGACCGGCCACCAGGTCGGATTTTGCATAGCCGCCCAAGCCCGTTCGATTGCCGTACCATCCGTCACCACGACAGGGCTGGCTTGGAAGGTCGCCCAGCTATTGGGAATCATCATGATGCCCAGCGCAAATAAATTCAGCAGGAATCCCAAAAAGAGATGAAAGACCTTTTTGTTTCCCTGCATGACATCCCACCCATACCAATACAAATACAATGTGGCGGTTTCGAGAAGGAATAAGATAGAGTAGGCAATAAAGGAAGGGAAAAAGATGTCGGAGAGATACGCCATAAGTTTGGGATACAGCCCAATCAATAGGAACAGCAGAATTCCACCAAACAACGCTGTCGTGGCATAGGCTGACGTCAATAGTTTCGTAAATTCTTTTGCGAGTTTGTCGTATCGAGGTTCATTGGTCTTCCATCCCACGATTTCACAAATCCAGGCAAAGATTGGTACCCCAAGGACAAACCCGGCCAACAGCAAATGTTGTTGGGCCACGATCCATATAAGATTGCGACTTCCAATTCCTGGAACATCACGATATTCCACCTGCATCGCGAGCGTCGCAGCATCTTGAGCCCAGACGAATGCTGGAAGGAGAAGAAATGCCAAGAAGACACTCCATCCAGAGAGGGATGATGCTTTCACCTTTGGCAACCAGGACTGAAGTTTTAATGTGTCGTGGTTTTTCATATGTGTTCCCTCATCGATGTGTCACCTANTAAAGCTGGTAAAGATCATGTTCTCGATGGTCATGGCGTTGATCTTATTKGGGTGAAGGTTTYGGCTCTTCCTTGGCCGCCGKSTTTKTMKCGTCCTTAGGTTTGTCRMCTKYWRGATTMTYTTTTTCYAATTCTWTTATKGTRGCTTCYGCACGAGCCAGGACYTTCTCCGCGCTTTTAATGACATCCTTAGGAACAATTTTCCGTTCAACTTTTTTAACATCAATGAATTCGTAGTCTTCATGGGGATGGGGAGTACTGACTGGGAGTAATCCCCAAAACAGGACAACCAACACCACACCTACTCCCGTAAAGGCAGTCAAAAACAGAGGTTGATCTTTTGGTATTCGGAGAGCATCCCATTTATACACCATGTCCTGGAAGGAACCGCTAACGGGTGTGGAAGCACGAACAACGCGTTGAGTCAAAGTTCCTAACCCAAACATCCAGCCAGCCAGCAATGCAATTAAGACAATGGTTGTCGGCGTGGTCCACATGAGCAACTCTAAGGTAATCTTTTCCGCAACGGGAATCACCATAAAACTTTCTTCCACAAAATGGAYCGTCGCTTCGGTYGCKGATGTGGCCAGGGCTTTCGYTCCRCCMACRRYAAAAWMYAAMAKWGGAAGATAGAYMRCRGAMAAAACCGCCCAKTGCGCCCATAAACGAAGMCCCATRCCTTTKGRRGRAKCGASACYCAGTCTTTCAAGAARRACRGTTCGWGCRCATAARCCAAGRGCCCARATGTCGATRGGAATRGAAAGAAGYAAYAATGCYGCAAGMCCAGTYCCTTCCCARGGATGRATRTGRGCRGNCMAKAASNAGAARGRCRATCACCATTTTTAWGGGAAAGCCCGTCCARAAGGTYGGCCAAAAAACRAGAAGCCCTAGTTTGACRTTCGACATAAGGGTTTAATCAAGRAAMTCYCKATTRATAATRGCCGARACGGTAAAGACRAGAATCATGAGCATGACAAGAATCCACCCAATCAAAGACGCAGGCCGTTTAAAAATATTACGCTCTGGACTTGTATCAATAAAAGGTAGCACCGCCAACAGTCCCATAAATGCCCCAGGGAGGATCAAGGCTCCCATCAGTTGTCCCAACTCTCCCCCAAATATTTTGAGACGCAACAGCTGAAACAGAAATAAAAAGTACCATTCCGGCTCGGGGTGGTAATCACCAGGATCAGGGGTGGCCTCTTCCAATAACACGACCGGTTCAATAAACGCCAAACTACAGATAATCAGGAATACCGAGGCCATCGCCACGATATCTTTCCAGATCTGCCTGGGAAAAAAATAATCCGTCTTGGCTTTGAGTTCCTCGGGTGTTCCCCTGAATGGCCCTGCAGGCCCTGCCTTACGGAATAAAAAGATGTGGAGACCAGCCAGACCCATCAAGGCGCCCGGAAGCACCATCACGTGAATCACAAAAAACCGGCTGATCGTCATTTGACCGGGTGTGGGGCCACCCTTCAAAAAGCGCGCCATGAAATCTCCAATGAGGGGAGTTTTATCCATGATCTCGACGCCTACCACCGTAGCCCAAAAGGCCCGTTGATCCCAAGGGAGAAGATACCCCGTAAACCCAAACGCCATCACAATCCCAAAGAGGGCTAGCCCCACCAACCACACCAATTCACGGGGCTTCTTATAGGCACCCCAAAGGAAAACCTGGGACATATGGGCAAAGACCATCACGACCATGGCTGATGATCCCCAGAAGTGATAACTCAGGAGAAACCAGCCGTAATCCACTTCATGAATRATGTATTGMGTGCTGGCATAGGCATGGTCCGTRCTGGGSACATAGTAAAACATCAACAAGATGCCSGTGACCACTTGCAAGATAAAAATGAAGAGAAGGACMGACCCAAASGCATAGGCCCATCGRGASCCSCCRGGRACAGGCTCATTCAACATTTTRGCYTGAATGGTTTTTARSCCRACTCGYTCGTCGACAAAGTCGACWACTTTTTCAAAMACGTTGGGTTCRTTCACTGGATCTKGGKRGCCRCTCATGAATACCTTATGRAMATTTAAAGAAGTCGTATTTGTTTTTYRACACCGGCTTTATATTCAAYATCGATGATCTTGACTTCCCCAGCCGCATTCACTTTCATCGGCAGRACATCCAAYGCCCTRGGRGCTGGGCCATCYACCACYWTYCCSGCTTCATCRTAAARRCTCAAATGACAGGGACACAAAAACACCCCATCCGGGTAATTCTTCGTTCTTCGCCATTTATAYCCACASCCTARATGCGGGCAYTTTCCMGAAAAGCCAATATASGGRKYRTTGGCTTTATTGACCCASACSAYWTCACCTTTWTCGTCRTRGAACTTTTTATCYTTYCCYYCATAKACRGCTTTTYGMACTTCRGGGGTGGSTTTGACKACCCAAATATTTTTYTCAATCTGYTGCTCGGGCATAAASRCTTCTTTAAAYCCRCGGSKAAACTTAAAYTGGTASCCAATRTTYTCTTTTTTWATCTTKTTSACATTYCCRACKGARAACCAMKMATTATCAWASGGMCKRTACATWGGCTKCATSAYAAAYTTYARYACKGGATAGRCRARWGGCAAKGCRATKARTGCWCCGATCGCATGSGTCATATTSGCAAARAAACTTCGRCGWGGAAYGCCMTGYTCAAGYCKMGGRTACGGAACRAGGATTTCGCCWGGYTCMACATGSAGATTGTCTTCMAGATGGGCTATTTCAAGRTCGTGAATCGTSACGTARCMATCACGGTCCAGCACAGGAAATTGCCCAAACTCYGCCRMKGAGCACCGGAGGACAACCTCYTCTTCATTRGGAACYTCTTGRATCTGGCTAAYAGGAACTTGCCGATCCRTTCGCTGACCGCTGTACTCACTCACAACGACATGACTGATTTCGCGAGAAAGCGGGTCAAGAATGACCTTGGAAATCTTCCCAACTTCTCCGTCCGAACACCGTGCTTTTGCTGCTAATTTTGGTTGCATACGATCACAAGACCTTATGGATATTTATTTCATCTTGATGGGCTTCGGCGTGTCTACCGAGGTATCTTTGAGCGTCGCGAGAAAAGCCACGAGAGCATCAACCTCCTCATCGAACATCAGATCTTTATATTTGTCCGGCATTTTGCCTTTCTTGAACTGCTTATCAAACCCCTCGGCCTTCCAACTCTTGGGATACAGAATTTTTTCTCTCAATTGTTCAGGGGTCATGAGATTTCCAATATTATCCATCTTCGGCCCGCGTTTTTTCCCGCCTTTACCAAAGAGTTTGTGACAGTTGTAACATTCCTGAAGATCCCACTGCTCTAGGCCCAAAGCCACCAAATCACCTGCCGCAGCACCTGACGTTGGACCGGACTCTACTTCCACGGCAATCTGCGCGCCACCAAGAGCCCGTAACTGTTGCTCAATAGATCTGGCCCGTTCATTCAAGACTTTGGCTCGGGCAATCAACTCTTCGGCTTTACCCTGCTGGGATCTCGCTTTCCGCAGTTTCAAGACCTTGACAATTTTTCCCTTTTCAATTTCAGGATCGTACTGCGGCAAAATGCTCGCGCCACCAATGTAGGCCCCGGACAGGAAGGCATAGAAAATGAGAAGACTAATGACCGCTTTGACCCCTTCAACACGTGGCATAGGGGGAGCATCCAATAAAATAAAAACAAAGGCTCCCAACATCGCATAAATAAAGAACATAATCTGGAACACTTGAGGAAAGGGATGAAATTCATCCTCACCAGTCGCACCAGTCACTAAATTGAGCACCACGTGGATGTATTGAGCCACAATTACCAACACAAACCCTATCACCACACCGACAACCGTTTTCTTAACTATGCTTTTCACAAAACTTTGCTCAGCCATGTTTTCTTTCTCCACATGTACTATTTACCTCCGGCAGGAACGGCAGACCCTTGTAGGGCTTCAGCCTTTTGCTCGCTTCCAGCTCGTAACGTCACAATAATAGAAAAACTAACTACGGCAAAAAATACGAGAGTCACTGCTGTAATCCACCACGCAGAATAGGCCAACGTTGGTGTAAATGCCTCTGGGGTAAAATCAGGCACCAGATTATAGACATGGTAGTATTTCCGTGTGAGGGATCGTACCGTTCCCATGAGCGCCATGGTCCAAATCGCGCTAAAGGCCAGGAAAATCAACACATACTGGGA
>LXTH01000068.1 GCA_001643555.1 Nitrospirae bacterium SPGG5
GGGGAGGACCTGGTGGTGCTGCATTGTACCGTTCGTGATACGGGAATCGGGATTTCTCCGGAAGGGCAACGGCGATTATTTCAGCCATTTTCTCAAGCCGATTCCACGACCACACGCAAGTATGGGGGAACGGGGTTGGGGTTAGCGATTTCCAAACAATTAGTCGAGTTAATGGGGGGGACCATTGGGGTGTGGTCCATGCCAGGTCAGGGGAGCGAATTCTGGACCATCCTCCCGTTTGCGTCCCAATCACACCGTCCCATTTCAGAACCGTTACCTGAATTTCGCCTACTCCAAGGCCGTTCGGTCTTGCTGCTTGAATCCCATGAACCAACGAAAGTGGGAATTGAGGAATTGTTGAAGGCCATCAATGTCTCCTGTCAGAGTAAGGACTCCCTTGCTGGCGCCCTTCAAGCTCTGCGCGAAAGGCCTATCCATTCCCAGATGTATGATATGGTCCTCATTGATTGTGAGGGATGTGGGGATGATCCGAAAAACCTCAAGGTGGTCGTGGGCATGTTGAACAAAACGGGAGTGGTGGTTGATACCGTCACGAACGGGAGGGAAGCCTGCGAAGCGGTGGCGAAGCAATCCTACGACCTGGTGTTCATGGACTGGCAAATGCCTCAGATGGATGGCCTCCAAGCCACGGTAGAAATACGGAGACGAGAGGCGGCAGGCCGTGAAGCATTAAGCGTGAAGCGTCATGAGAACGACGATGATTTTTCTCACGCATTACGGATCACGCCTCACGAGACTTCTCCGTCTCACGTCCCCATTGTAGCCATGACGGCCAATTCTATGCCTGGTGATCGGGAGAAATGTCTGGCGGCAGGCATGGATGAGTATTTGGTCAAGCCGCTTCGCCTGTCGGCAGTGGTCGAGGTGTTAGCGAACTGGTTAACTCCTCAAGGGGTTGGATCGCATGTGGAACCGGATCACGAAACAGAACCGGGGTTCAGACAAGCGGTGGATGGGGACGATAAGAGAAGAACAGAGGGGGGTGGAGAAGCTTCAACTCATTCCCATACGTTATGGGATCCAACTATCGCGCTTTCTCATATGGATGAGGATCACGTCCTGCTACAGGAGTTAATAGCACTGTTTATGGAGACCGGCCCCGCGACGCTCTCAAAGATTCGGGAGGCCCTCGATAATCAAGATTACGTGATGGCTGAACGATCCGCGCATACGCTCAAAGGTTCACTCGGGGCGTTTCGTGCGAAATCGGTGCAGGCCTGTGCAGGGGAATTGGAACGGCTCGCGTCTGAGCATCGGTCCGACAGCCTTGAGTCTGTGTATCAGCAGTTGTCTGAAAGCACGGCGCAGCTCCTTCAAGAATTTCATGAATATGTGAATAATAGTAAGGAGTCAGAAGTAAGGAGTGAGAAGTGATGTCCTGTGGAGAAATACATGGGACAAATTCGAAACTCGAAATCCGAAACACATTCAAATGTTCAAATTTCAAATGACTCAAACGCTAAGAGCTGGGCATTCGACTTTTGCACTGGCATGATACGTGTGAAACATTGGGGCTTTGGATTTCGGATGTGTTTCGGATTTCGAGATTCGGATTTCAAATTTAGGGAACCTTATGTCTAAACCGTCTGACACGTCTGAAATGGTATTAGTGGTTGATGATGATCCTGTCACCTTGGAATGTTTAATGGAGACAGTGCGATTGTTCGGTTTAGGAGTATGTGCGGCTTCGGATGGAGTGCAGGCTCTGCGGATGTTTGAAGAACACCAGCCGAGTATCGTGTTGACAGATGTTCGGATGCCGAACATGGATGGATTGGCGTTGACACATCAGGTGAAGGCGCGGCGTCCTGATTGCCCTGTGATCATCGTGACCGGATATGGAGACGAATCCACAACCGTGGCGGCCTTGAAAGCCGGGGCCTCCGATTTCTTGCATAAACCGTTTCAACTTTCGGAGTTAAAAAGTACCTTACAGCGGACCCTCTCGCTTGTTCGAGCGCGGTCCATGGAAACCCAGGCCCTCCAGTCATTGACGAAGCTGACGTGGTCGTTCGAAATCGAGAATGACCTTGAATCGTTAGGTGGGATTCTGACGGTCATGCTCAGACCGGTTGATGTCTGGTTGTCCGAGGCTGATCAATTGCATGTGCGAATGGGACTGCAGGAGTTACTCATCAATGCTGTCGAGCATGGGAATTTGGGTATTTCCGCTGAGGAAAAACGTGAGGCACTGATGAATGATACGTATGACGCCTTGCTAGACGAACGGCGTCACCTGCCCATCAATGCCACACGTCGTGTGAAGGTGTGGATGGAACATGATGCGGCCAATCACACGTTTCATTGCCGAATTTGCGATGAGGGGGATGGGTTTGATTGGGAGCCGCTCCTTCAGGGCAATGCCGAGGCGATTCCCTCCCTCGCGGGATCCGGGCGAGGAATTTTTTTAGTCAAAACCCTCATCCCGCACATCCAATATTTTGGCCGAGGGAACGAAGTCGCTCTGACCGTTCAGTATGGTGGAGCGGTAATCCGAGAGGAGTCAGGAGTCAAAAGTCAGGCGTCAGGTATGGGGAGCTAAAAATAAAAAGATTTCTCACCCTGCACTCTTCACTCCTGACTATTTCCTTACACTCGAAATCCGAAACACATCCGAAACCCAAAACTCGAATGTTTCAAACAGGGTCCTTTGATCGAAAGGGCTCAGTCCCTATTCGTCCCTTGTCATTTCGACCCTTGGGAGAAATCTCGGTTTCGCATTCACCCAATATCACGTTGGCACGTGACATTCGAGTTTTGAATGTGTTCCACACTAATCCATACGGAAATAACYTAAAAACAAAATTGCCGAGGTGGTGCATATTTCCTTAAGTTTGGCATACCCCTCTCCGATAATCCAAGCAACATAAATCAGTCATAACGAGGTTACAACATGAGAGATCTTCTTACATTGGGTGAAGTCTCATCGTTTCTGAAGGTGCCGAAATCCACGATCTACAAACTCGCCCGTGAGCGGCGGCTTCCTGGTCATAAAGTAGGGAAGCACTGGCGCTTTGTCCGAGAAGAGATTGAGTCGTGGGTCCAAGGCGCTGGAATCGAAGCGGTTCCCCAAACTCCCGCATCAACGAATCAGTCATAGCGCGCCATGCTCATCCTGACAGGTTGGAGAAGCACCGATCTTGTCTGGCCAGGGTTCCCACGGCTACGTGTGGCAGCGTGAAGGGACCCCTGAAGGGCAGATGTTTCAAGGTCTATCCTGGGCAGACGTGTCACGCTGGCCCCCATGATAGGGGGCGCGATTGAGTTGATGGGACATCTCAACGAAGAGTGGCGGTGATGACACCTGTTTTGGCAACGACCCTTCTCCATGATGGGGATCCCTTAGTTCGGCGTTCAGCGGTAGAAGCATTACATCCTGTCGCCTGTGCCGATGAGGGTGAGCGCTCTGCGGCTATTGAATCGCTAGTCTGTGTTTTGAGTGATCCGCATGTGGCTGTCCAAGAAGCCGCCATGGCTGCCTTGGTGATGTTTGATTCTGGCCATGTTGCCACGCACCTCCTTCCTGTTTTGCACGGTACCGTACAACATCGGAATGTGGCCGTTGAAGTTCTTCAACGATTAAGCCCCACGGCTCTCCCGGTTCTCTTTCGTGCGGTGCCCGATTCTGACAAGCATATCCGTAAGTTTATTGTCGATATTGTTGGGCATATTGGAAGTCCCTCTGCGGTCGATGGCCTGTTGGAGCTCGTGCACGATTCGTGTCCGAATGTCCGTGCGACCGTCTGCGGATCATTAGGGGTGTTGGGTGATCAACGTGCGGTGGGTCCGTTAATTCGCATGGTTCAAGACCCGGAAGAATGGGTCATGTTTAGTGCGATCAACGCCTTGGGGATTCTGAAGAATGGTGAGGCGGTGCCCATGCTGCGGGAGCTGTTGTCTGTTGAGGACAGTGCGATTCGTTGTGCGGTTGTCGAGGCGTTAGGCGCCATTGGTGATCCTCAGGTGTTACCAGACTTGTTGCCTATGCTGCCAACCGCTCGGATTCCACTTCGGCATGTGCTGTTTGTCACGATCATGGAACTGGTTGGAGATCAGGCTGAAGTCTTTCAGCGAGAAGAAATGCGGGATTATCTGTTTGCTGGATTGGTCCAAGCGTTGAAGACCAGAGAACCGGAAGTGCAATTAGCGGCTCTCCATGGGCTGCGTTTGATCGGGAATACGAGAGCCACTGGCGCCTTGTTATCTTTTCTGGAGGGTCAACGGGCCGGAGAAGAGGAACTTGAAGCTGCGGTGCTCCATGCCCTGACCAAGATTGGGGATGAAGACCAGTTGCTTCAGGCAGCGAGGAACGGATCTGAACGCGTGGCATTACTGTGTATTGACGCGCTTTCAACTCGTCGAGTGATCCATGCTGTTCCTGCCTTAAGCCAATTGGTGGTTCACTCAGAGAATAGAGAAATTCGTCGAGCGGCATTAGTGGCGTTAGGTCGCATAGGGATCGAGGAAAGCGGGGAGTCGGCGGTCTTAGTGGCCCTTCAAGATCACAGTGGATGTGTCAGGAAGGAAGCCGCAAGAATTGTGGCTGAAAAAAAGATTCAGGATGCTGGCCATGCATTATGGAGTCGATTAGATCATGAACCGTATCCCGACGTCCTTGTTGAGCAAGTCCGAGCCATCGTCAATCTCGAATGTCAGGAACGAGTGACCATCCTTCAAGGGTTACTCGATCATTATCGCCCAGAAGTCAGAGAAGCCGCGATTGCTCATTGGCCTGATATTCACGATCCAAGGGTTCGACAGCTGTTGGATGACCATGTGGATGATTCCGATTGGCACGTGCGCTTGTGTATTGTAGAACGATTGGTCGTGGAGCAGGACGAAACTCTGTTGGATATGTTTATTACGGCTTCCGCGGATCCACATCCCTATGTCAGGCAAGCCGCAGTTCAGGCTTTGGGTCAATTTTCAGGAGAGGCGGTGTGTGTCACCTTACGCACCGCGGTGATCAGTGACCCAGATATGTGGGTGCGTACTCGTGCCGTCGAACAACTGGTAGAACTTCATGATGTGGATGCCTGTCAGATGTTGACACAGATCCTTAAGCATTCGCCTGTTCCTCTCCAAATTGCCATCGTCAGAGCCCTAGGGACCATAGGCAACAGTACTGTGGTAGAGATACTTCAGGAGATGCAATCCCACGAAGAATCAGAAATCGAAGAAGCCGCATCTAGGAGCCTGTCCAAGATTAGGGATCGTCGCGAGGGGGTGATGGTTTGAGTCAGATGTTTCGATCGTTTGAGGCGAATAGTGATGACTATGTAACGAAAAGGATCGAAAGATCTGGCCACATCCAGCGTACCCGCAGTAGATCCGCTCATCTTGGACAGGCTCCTCGTGCTCTACGCCAATTGACGACTCCTATTTCCCCGCCTGAGGTGTCGGTATGACGGTCGCCATGACCCAAGATACCTTTCATCGTCTTCGGGCCATGATCTATACCAAAAGTGGATTGGAGTTCCCAGAATCCAAAAAGTATTTACTCGAGAGTCGTCTGAAACAACGGCTAGCCGATACTCACTGCCGAACCTATGAAGAGTACTTCAATTACTTGCGATTTGATCCCTATCGGGACAAAGAACTGATCGAGTTGTTTAACTGTGTGACGACCAATGAAACCTATTTTTTTCGAGACCATACTCAGATCGATTGCTTTCGGCAGTTGATCCTTCCTCACGCGATCAAAGAACGGGAAAAAAATCGCACACTTCGAATGTGGTGTGCAGGCTGTTCTTCGGGTGAGGAACCTTTCACGCTGGCCATGGTGGTGGCAGAAGAATTTCCGTCATTGGCTGGATGGAATATTGAAATTCTTGCGACGGATATCAGTGAGCACATTTTGGCATTGGCACGACGAGGGGTGTATGGACCCTATTCGGTTCGGAATGTGCCGCCTACCTATTTGCGGAAATATTTCGCGGCAAGTGAAGGCCAATATACCGTGGGGCCGACTTTACGGAAAATGGTGAAGTTTTCGAGTGTCAATTTATTTGACTCAGTGCAGATGCGTGCGTTTCGAGACATCGACGTGATCTTTTGCCGTAATGTGTTGATCTACTTTGACCAAGAGGCCAAACGAAAAATTGTGACGAGTTTTTATGATGCTCTGCTGGATTCCGGCGTATTAGTGATTGGGTTTTCCGAGTCACTGAGCGGGGTGAATCGTTTGTTTCTACCCCTTCCCTGGAATAAAACCGTCATGTACGGCAAGGCCAGCTCCACGGTTGCTGCTCCCTATACTACCCTGGCGAGTGCCGGCCTTGCTTCTCCATCGTTCCAAAGGTGTGGGACGTGGTGATACGCGATCCGGAGGCGTCTCTATTTATTCACCCCTGTCTTCTCCAATACCGACAGGTGTCCCTGTTCCAAGCACCATTTCCGGGTCAGGTATGGGTGGTGGAGGCGGAAAGCTAAAGAGAGAACCCCGATGAAACCGATAATGGATGAAACACACCCTGGGTCCGTGATTTTAGTCGTGGATGATTGTCGAATGACCCGTCGATTGCTGTCAATGTATCTCAGGGGAGCTGGGTATGAGGTGATAGTCGCGGAAAACGGGTTAGACGCGTTGGAGAAATTGGGACGAGAGTCGTGTGCGGTCGTGATTACGGATTTGAATATGCCGCAAATGAATGGAATTGAATTGACACGCTCACTCAAGGATCACCCGTGCTACCAGGATCTTCCCGTGATCATGTTGACGACGCAAGGCGAAGAGCGGGAACGAAATAGTGGATTGGAGGCGGGGGTGTCGGCCTTTTTAACCAAACCGATTACGCAAGAATTGTTGATTACGGAAATTGCCCGAGTGCTGCCACCAGCATGTCAGGCGGTTCCGGCGCCCATGGCCAAGGAGCCTGTCCGAGATTAGCCATCGTCACGAGGAGGTGCTGGTTTGAGTCAGATGTTTCGATCGTTTGAGGCGAATAGTGGGACTATTCAACGAAAAGGATCGGAAGATCTGACCAAATCCAGCGCATCCGCAGTAGATTTGGCTAATCTGGGACCGGCTCCTAAGAAAGATTCGGATCACGATTTACGGGAGAAATACACATGTCAAATTTAGATCTCACTCTCAAAGTGTTGGTTGTGGATGATATGTCCACAATGCGGCGGATTCTCAAAAATGTCTTGAAGCAGATTGGGTACACGGATCTTCATGAAGCAGAAGATGGAGCGGTTGGGCTCAAGAAACTCAGGGAAGGTGGATTTGGTCTCGTAGTCTCGGATTGGAATATGCCTGTCATGACGGGGATTGAGCTGTTGCGGGCTATTCGTGCTGATTCGGACATAAAACATTTGCCGGTCCTTATGGTGACCGCCGAAGCGCAAAAAGACAATATCATCGAGGCYGTCCAGGCCGGCGTCARTAATTATGTCGTKAAGCCATTTACGGCGGATGCGCTGTTGGAGAAATTGCAAAAGATCTTTGCCAAAAAGACCGTCAACGCCTAACGCTGGCACATTGATTGGGATGGTTCAGGGCCAAGTGGGGTGCTCATGTTAATAGATCGAAGTTACGAGACTGACGAAATTGAAGATACCGAACCGTTTCAGGTGACGGAAGAGCGGACGATTTATGAGGAGTTGGGTGAGTTAACGAAGTATGTCGAGGCCACCACGCGGGCGATTCGTGATATGGAGTCCCCGGTGGCGAGCACCACCGATCAATTGCCACAGGCCAATAAATTTTTGGTCGAGCTTTCCCGGATGACCGAAGAGGGAACACATAAGGTCATGGCGTTGACTGAGGAGATCGAGGGGAATCGGACAGCCATGACGAAATCCTTGGAAGAGGTCCAGGCCTTGTTGGCGAACCCGGAAGGCAGTGAGGCTGCGCGCGAACGGATTGCAGCGGTCATTCAGGTGCTCAGACAGGATGAAACCCGGCTGGTAGATATTAGTGTGGCCTTGTCGTTTCAGGATTTGGTGGCTCAGCGGGTCAAGAAGTTGGTCACTATTATGGATGATGTCCAGCACAAGCTCTTGAAGCTTGTGGTGATTTTTGGGCTCAAGCAAGACCAAAGCCAGGCCAAGCATGAAGACCGAGGCCATGAAATGCTCAAACAGTTAGAGGCATCGAATAAGACAGGGTTGGAGCAGAATTTGGTGGACGATATTTTAGGGGAATTTGGGTTTAATTAATGGGCGTGAGGCGGGAAACGGAAAGCGGGAAGGAAACGTCCGCACACCTTCCTCCTATCGCCTTCCGTTTGACGTCTCACGTGTCACGGAATCGACGGAAGTGATCCATGAATGACGAGATGAAAGAGATCTTAAGCGACTTTTTAGCGGAAACCACGGAAATGCTGGAATCTCTGGATCAGCAATTCGTGACCCTTGAGCATGACCCCGGCAATACGGAGTTGCTCAATGAGATTTTCCGATGCATGCATAGCATGAAAGGTGGCGCGGGATTTTTAGGTTTTACCCATTTAGTCGAAGTGACCCATCATGCTGAGAGTCTCATGAATAAACTCCGGACTGGAGAGATGACGGCCACCAGATCCATCGTCGATATTATTCTCGAGGCGGTCGATGTGATTAAGTCGCTACAGGACGATATCCGTGCCACAGGGGAAGATTCTCACGTGGAAACCGACTTGGTCGTGACGAAATTGACCCTGACTCTTGAAAGCGCAACGGATCTGGCACCGGCGGCTCCTGCTCCTTCCCCTGCTGTTGCGACAGCTGCAGTAGCTGTGGTTCAAGAGACAATGAGTGCAGAGGCGCCTTCGGCTCAACCGACCCTCTCTCCAGCAACGTCTGACACGTCGGTTTCGGCTTCTGAAGAGCCTAGCTCACCGCCAGCAACGGCATCAAACAGTCCGACTGAGTCTGAACATTCGATGCGCACACCTGAAGCCATTCCTGATCCGTTGGCATTTTCTGACATGCTGTCCAAAATGAAAGAAACCACCTCTCGTATTGAAGCGTCGTCTCAAGCACAAACCAAACCGCAGGGACCTCGTGAAGATGACCAAAGCGTTCGGGTGGAAACCCGTCGGTTGGATCATGTGATGAATCTCGTGGGTGAA
>LXTH01000093.1 GCA_001643555.1 Nitrospirae bacterium SPGG5
AATTATGGTGGGCGTCAAGAAATTCTGAATGGCGTGCGCCGATTCGCGGAGCAAGTCAGAAGGGGAGCTCTCACTCCAAGCGACCTAAATGAAGACCTTTTCGAGGAATATCTTTATACATGGGACTTGCCTGACCCAGATCTCGTGATACGGACCGGTAGGGAACATCGATTATCGAATTTCCTTTTATGGCAAGTCGCCTATTCMGAGTTCATTTTCCTCGACACCCTGTGGCCCGACTTCTCGCCCCTTGATCTCAACGCGGCGATCGMGGAGTTTGGACGGCGAMAGCGAWGATTTGGCGGCAGCAGAGGMGTCGAGGAAGCAGAACGARCTGAGCCWGASATGATGGATCTATGATGACRCGAGCATCGGAATTGGCAGACCGRMRTATCATCCCGAAATCGCCCAAGATYGGGATTMTTGGCCTTGGTTATGTTGGCRYGCCRCTGGCRGTCGCGTTCGCGCGCCRTCACTCAGTGKTTGGTTACGATATCGATGAGRCGCGGATCGATGAGCTTACGMRAGGATATGATCGCACCAGSGAAGTCTCTAAAACAGCATTGCYGGGAGGCAAACTCAARYTYACKTCCRACGCCGRCGATCTGGCTGAAGTGGATGTTTTYATTCTTGCACTACCCACACCGATCRATTCGGCGCGAGAACCTGATTTGTCCATTTTGATTCGCGCATGCCAGACGGTCGGCGAGGCAATATTCGCTATGCCTCTCAAGAGATGTCCCACCGTGGTTATTGAAAGTACGGTTTATCCCGGGGTCACCGAAGACATTTGCGGACCTGAGATCGAGCGGGCATCGCGACGGAAAGCAGGCGAGGGATTTTTTCTGGGCTACTCGCCTGAAAGAATGAATCCAGGAGATAAAGAGCATTCGCTCTCGCGTGTCATCAAGGTCGTGGCCGGACAGTGCCAACGGGTCGCCGACGAACTTGCCAGGCTTTACGAACGTGGGACGGGAGCGGAGGTCTTCATCGCGCGTGACATCCGAACTGCCGAGGCAGCGAAGGCGATCGAGAACGCCCAAAGAGACCTCAACATCGCATTCATCAACGAGATCGCGATGATCTTCGAGCGCGGCGGCCTGTCCGTCTACGATGTCCTCGAGGCCGCGCAAACGAAATGGAATTTTCTTCCCTTCCGGCCCGGCCTCGTGGGTGGCCACTGCATTGGCGTAGATCCCTACTATCTGGCCTCTTACGCGAAGTCCGTCGGACACCGACCAGAAACCATCCTGGCTGGACGCCGGATCAATGACAACATGGGCACCTTCATAGCCCAAGAGATCAACAATGCGCTGACAGATGGAAATCCGACGGCCGGGAAGCCAACGCGAATCCTGGTCTTAGGGCTGACTTTTAAGGAGGACGTCCCGGATATACGCAATACCAAGGTTATCGACGTAGTGCGCGGCTTGGAGGCCTTCGGCCATAGGGTTGACGTTCACGATCCGATTGCCGATCCCGAATTCGCAAGAGCCACGTATGCCGTGGACCTGATCCCGTTGGATGAAAATGGCGGTCGCTATGACTGTGTTGTAGGTGCTGTTTCCCATAACGCCTTTAGGATGATGTCTCCTCAGCAGATATTTGATCTGCTCACACCCGGTGGCCTGTTGGCGGACATCAAGGGCATTTGGCGCACCTGGGAATTGCCGGAAGGCCTCCGAAGCTGGACGTTATGACGGGCGGTCCCAGAGGGCCTCGACCATTTTCCTGAAAATTGCCAGGTCGTACGGTCCTTCTAAATCCYCTCTTAYGGTGCACTGGYGGTGCACTTSGCCMCGACARCCCAAGATAATYGACAATAACCGGTGACACGCGATCCRTCGTMACACACTGRTCCAATTATCGTATTTTNTCYCGTTCTTTGGTCGTTTATCGACMKGGGAGGCCTTGATYTCAAWGCCACRTTGTTCAAGCGCWTTAAAAAGAGAATCGTCGAGTTCCCGATAGGMGAGCAATCCGGCGTCGGTAGTAACCTTCGATCCATGGAATKCCGRCTTCARRCGGCGGTCRAWATCGACCCGAAGGNYCCCCNCTGTTTCKATTCACCCATCGGATGCGCCATAATCGNCNCTAYATGTAKKCTKCAACCGTATGATTCTTAYAGTAGAATCGGTCTCAGGCCACACTGAATATCGGAATCACTTGCGTAATGCGTGTTTAAGTGAATTTCAATCATTTTGAGGCACTATTCGTTCCAGACAATATATTTGAGACGTAATACGTGAGACGTACCATGATTGAGCCCAAATTGCTCACACCCGCGCAAATCGCCGAGGCTCTCCAACTCAATGAGAGCACGATTACGCGGTGGCTTCGGAAGGGCCGTCTACGTGGTTTCAAGGTGGGCAAGGATTGGCGCGTATCGACGGCCGATCTCGATGCCTTTCTCGAAGAAAAAGCCAATGTTCCCGCCAAGCGATCGCAGGATAGAGTAGAGTGACTTCACCGGCCGGTCACGGAAAGCGCGGGCTTCCAAGTGATCGCCCTGATCACCCGCATCCACACCGCCTTCCCGTCGAGATTCCCGGCCTCGAGGCACCTGTCCGCCTGTTGGGCCGCGAAGATCGGCGCGTCCTCGCCGTGCTGGTCGACGAGGAGCTTGGCCGAGCGGTAGATGTCGATCTCACTTGGCATCAACGCCGTGTCCGCCTGCCACCCGCGTCAGTGCCTGATCCAGACGGCCCAGCCTTAGAATGATGGCAGCCCCTACCAACCAGATGCGCGCCAGAAACGAAGAGACCGACGCCGGTAACCGGGACCTGGCCCAGTGGTGTGGCGTCAGTCTGTGAGAGGTCTGTCCGTCAGTTTTTTGCCGTCCTTGTTAGGATAACCCGGCCCCGCCCCCTTGTTAGTAGATAGCCGCCACGCGGGATGCTGATTTTCTTTTTCTTAATCAAATCTGCGATCCTTTCCTCGATTAATTCAGCGGTCTTGTCCACCGGCCCAGATTCGCCTTTCTTTAGTGCCTTGACCCACTGGGCGAAGGCCCTGTTGCCAATATCGTCTCCCACGGATTTCCGCAAAGCATTGAGCTTACGCAGTTGGCCTTTCGGTAATTCCGTCTCATCCAGTTTCAATGATGCAGTTTGTGGCATTTTGMTTYTCCCTTTTAGAGTTGAACAAAGTTTCTAAACGAGGATCAGGGTTGGACTGGTTGCGCAAGGTGAAGTCTGTGCGCCATGTCGGCAGGGGTCAAGGGGGCCAGACCTGACGGACCTTGCAAATTTTTTTTGGTGGCGAAGTTTGCAGTATAGGGGCCTCTGGGAAATTACCGCGCGCACATGGGGCAATGGCGCCTCTCGAGTGTCAACACCGGAGTCCCCGAAGGAACGGGCTTGGGGCCCCTCGTTATTCTCAAATCAGGCTATACGGAAAAGAAGTGGTTTCCGTAAACGGTTGATGCGCCGCACTTCCCGCAACCTTGCCGCGCTGTGCCCATTCCAGTAGGGTTGTAATCGTAAAACGTCGTCCGTTCGTTTGCGCTCTCGGGACAGGGGGAACGCGCAATGTCGGTACGTAGCTTGATCTTACCCTTATTGGTGTTTCTATGGCCCTGGGTCACCCGTCCCAGCGGCACGGGAGGCGTTGGTCAATGACCAAGACGAGATGGGTGGTGGTGGGGCTGGTGTGTTTGGCCGCTGCGGCTTTTGTGGGATATGTTTTCCTTCAAGGCAGCCCCTGGCAAACCCACATGGCCGCTGGAGACAAGGCGTACCAGCAAGGTAACCACCCGGAGGCCGAGAAGCAGCTAGTGGCCGCCCTCAAGGAGGCGGAAGGATTTGGACCGCAAGACCCACGCCTGGCGACGACCCTCAACAACCTGGCGCTGCTCTACGACGACCAAGGCAAGTACGCCGAGGCCGAGCCGCTCTACCAGCGCTCTCTGGCGATCGTGGAGAAGGCGCTCGGAGCCGATACTGTGGTGGCACGTGTGGGTGGCCTTCAACCTGTCGCATCTGACAATTTGTACCAAACGTGTATCCAGTTTACTGGATAGGGGATGTTTGGAGATCGCTTTCGAGCTCGGCTCCAGACAGCAGGCGGCCGACTACGGTGCCGTAGAGGGTCTCCATCTCGGCACGGACCAGCACCCAATGGCCGGACTCAATCTCTGCAGCCCAGACCACACGCCGGGTCGGTGCATTCTCGTCTCGACTTCGCCAGTCGGGCTTCTCACGCCGGAAGCCGCCGATCCGCTTAATGTCCAAGGCACATCCGATAGCCTGCCCCCCATACGACCAGGGCCGGTCCGCAATCAGTTCCTCTTCACCCAAATGGGTCACCGAAAGATCGTAGCGTCGGCGGCCGTCCCATACCTTAGCCTCCCCTTCGCAGCGCCCGGTTGCTGCCAGTTGGTCCAGCAATGACAGAATCACGGTAAAAGGATCGCTCGTGCCAGCGATTGACGACTTGGGCACCGGTGTTACCCTCTCCAGATCCGACGGTGGCTCCGCCTCAGTTCGCGGACCCGCCGCACCGTTCCAGTCAACCCGGGTCCGGCGGATTTTCTTTTTCCTGGTCCCTTCGTGTTCGTGGACCAGCGGTCGACGGCCTTCCTTTAGTCGTAGTCCCTCCGTTTCGGCCTGGCCTTGCCATGAAAAGAAGAGATCCAGGAGGCCCCTCGTGCGTCCCTTGCTGACAATATGATAGCCGATCTCGGACTGGCTATATGAAATCTCGGCCTCAACCAGCGTCATATGGCCCCAGCCCACGAGATAGCTGAGCGTCAGAGATTCGGCCTGTATCGCCGCCGGGCCGAGAATCCCTAAGAGTCCAGCGAGTCCCGTCCGGATGACCAAACGCCGCAGTGATTGCATATTAGCGCTACAGGACGTGCGCCCCGAACTCACCCTACCGAATCCCATGGTGAGCAATATAGCCCGAGCGATAATCTAGGAAAATGTCATACTGGCCGCGATGTCTGGATTCGAATGGAATCCTTCCGGTCTGCCCTCAGGTCCGGACATAGCTGAAAATCCCAGTGTAAGGGGGAAGATGACCCACAGGAGACATTGAAGTCGATGCAGAACGCCTGCTAGGTTGGATTTGACATTCGCAGAATGGTGCGCTGCTAACTCAGTGAAATGGATGAAGAAAGATGCTCGAGATCNGSTCGACAGCGAGTGTCGAATACCAGGGAGGAGGAGATCCCCAGAGCATCGGAACAGCAGAAGGCCATCACGGAGACAAGACTGCGTCGAATGTTGTGTCAGGTGTCGGATTGAGCACATTGAGCACTCACGTTCTAGACACTGCCACCGGTCAGCCGGCGGTAGCCATGAGGGTGCACCTCTCGAAGTCGGTGGGCGACTCCTGGGAGCCCGTCGGGGACGGGATCACCGACGGAGACGGTCGTGTTGGCGAGTTTGCTGGTCTGGCGTCGGGGCGTTATCGGCTTGGCTTCGAGACCGGCGAGTGGGGCAATGACTTCTATCCGTTCATCCACATTGTGTTCGCCGTGGACGAGAGTCGAGACCACTATCACATCCCGCTACTTCTCAGTCCTTTCGGATACACCACCTATCGGGGAAGTTGAGCTGGCCGAAAATAGCTAGAAGAACGGTTCTTGTCCCTGGGTTGCCCGACAGTCATCGTNATGSGCAGCGTCTTGTGTCCAACAATCGTTGGTTAGGGGGTGCTCAAATGATGGCGGTGGTTGGGGGTTTGGTGGCGATGGGCTTGCTCTGGCGCCGGTGGAAGTGGGGAGGCGATATGGCGTTACAGGTTGGCGGCATGTCCTTTCCCCCTCGTTGGTCAGGATGGAATGGCATGGTGGTGTTGGTGAGAGGCGGTGGCATCGCCAGCCTGCTGATTATTGCCATTTCCGTGACAGGGCTTGACCCGCCGACCCTGCAATTTCTCATTCCCATTTTTATTCATATCCCCATTATCGGGTTGGCTTATTTTTACCTCTGGCGTCCAACGGGTCTGTCCATGCGACAAGCCTTGGGATTGCACGTGGTGTCTGGCGGATGGGGTCGGATGGGATTGTTTGCGTTGGGACTCTTTACCGTTGGAGCAGGAGGCGGCTGGGTTATTGAATTAATTGCCCAGAATTTTCAGACGTCGTTGCATTGGACCGATTGGTTTGATCCCACACTGATTCAAGGGACGACGTGGCAAATAATTCTCCCGCTGTTATCCTATATGGTATTGGCTCCGGTGTTTGAAGAAATCATCTTCAGAGGCGTGTTGTATAGCACGCTTCGTCGTCGTTTCACTGCTCCTGTGGCGATGGTCGTGAGTGCATTAATATTTTCACTGGCCCATGGGTATGGGACCTTCGGGTTGGTCACGATCTTTTGGAGCGGGCTGCTCTGGGCCTGGTCCTATGAAAAAACGGGAAGCATTTTGCCAGGCATGGCCGCTCATGCGTTGAATAATTCACTGGTGTGTATGACTGTGCTGTTGCTAGTGCGGCCGGGGTGAAGGCCTGCCTTTCCTTAGCTCCTCTCCTTCCAATTCTGCAGGAAAATAAATCTGTCACATTTTTCTTCTATTCCGTCATCCCCGACGTTCGTTATCGGGGACCCAGGTTTTCCTTTCTGTCACTTCAACCCCTCTTTATGTCATTTCGACCCTTGGGAGAAATCTCTTATTCGGCAATGGGCGGAGATTTCTCCCAAGGGTCGACAAGACAAGGAGAGGGTCGACAAAACAAGGAGAGGGTCGACAAGACTAGGAGAGGGTCGAAATGACAGACCCGAGGGGACCACGACTTTTTTTATTTCACCATGCACACCAATAGCGTAAGCATCTGTTTTGCGCCCAACTGCCGTTGCTAGGTTTAATGGTCTCGAAGATTATGATCCCCACCTCAACCTATAAGATGTCATGGATCATTTCGGGTGGCCGGGCCATGATGGCCTTGTCACCTTTTTCGACCAACGGGCGTTGGAGGAGGTCGGGATGTTCAATCATGAGCCCGATCAATTCATCTTCGGTTTTGTCCGTCTTGGCCAGCTCCAATGATTTGTAGATATCCTCTTTGGCCCGCATCACCTCTTTGGCTTTCAGCCCGCCTTTTTTGAGTAATTCTTTGAGCTTTGTTTTGGTCAATGGCTCCTCGTAATAATTGATGGCGGTAAAGGGTTGCCCGCTTTCCTCAACCAGTTTGATGACTTTTCGGCAGGTCGAACAGGTGGGTTTTTGGTAAATCGTAATGTGTGCCATAAATTGCTTGCTGCTCCTTTCGAATGAGGGCTGGTTATCTTGACGGTGTTTTTCCCTGCGTGTTACAAGCTCGATGTCGCCTGTTTGTCATAACAATCTTACCTCTTGGTTGATCATACATGAGTAATGCTGGCTCTCAAGACACTATCGAATATTTCGTGGCTACGGATTCTCAGCGGACGTTAAAGGATTTAAAAGTTCGTCCTTCGGGTCAACCCGTCTGTGCCGTTGGAGGCATGAATGATCTACAGGGGATAGAAGGGGCATTTCAACACTTTAATATTCGATTAGCGGTCGTGAAATTTTCTGATGGGAAAACCCTGGGCTACGATCCCCTCGATCTCCTCCTGCCTTGTGAAATCCACGATGATGGCGAAGCGTATTTTGAAATTCGCCAATGCCAAACTTGTGAGCAAACCTTCCCCTTGACCTCTGATGAATTCCGCGCTCCTGCCGAGCGCACCGAGTGTCCAGAGTGCCAACCCTAGTCGCTTGGTCCAAACGCACTCATCATATCTAGATTTCATACTCCTTCTGGGACTGTTGAATATTTCACTCCCATGGCAAATAAACGCCCAAGAGGAGGCAGCTATCATCAGCTGGAGGGAATGTTCAAAAAAGCATGCCCTGAGTCTTTCCGAAGGGTCTATCCAGCAAGGCCGCAGCCATTTTGACGCGCGGAGCGTACATGGAGTACGTGAGCACGGCAMAATGGCGAGAACGCCGCTGGCGGCTTTTTTCAACATTCCCTCCAGCTGATGATGGTTGTCTCCTCTTGGGTATGTATTTGCTATGGGAGTGAAATATTCAACAGTTCCACAAAAAAACTAAACGGGTAAGGGTAAAAGACAATACGGGTGGTAATACGAATGGAATTTGTAAATGGTTGGTGAATTAAACGTAAAAAGGCTCTCAGTCGTGCTTAAACTATCTTGGTTGAGGGCCTACTGAAAGATCTGGCTATTCAAACATCCGTGCTCACAGCCATGAGCCACAACGTACTCAAAAAGATCTGGAAAGGAAACAATGCCTGTAATAGTCCAAAAAGAACAAACTGAGTGTAACGGAGCATGACAAAAAATTCAATATCGTTGTCGCAATCCAGCAGTGACCGGGTGAGATGGATTGATGGTATGTAACTTTCTCGAAGAACTAGGAACTTGTTCTGTATTGCCATTCAAGGGACCTGAGCACGAACATTTTGTCAGGTGTATACCTCAGTTGACGCTCGCATGACTGGATGAGTCTGCCTGTTCCGTAATCAGGCATCACCTCGGTCTCTCTGTGGGACAGTTTTTTCTCTCTGTTTTATTCCCCTTCTCAGCTCTTCAAATCTGGCGAAGATCCTTAAGGGTGCGGCCTCCACCGAGGAGCATCAAAAGCAAGTGAGTGACAATGCGCAACGGGTCATAGCCCTTTTGACTCCTAAGTGCCGACAACATTTCATTGAGCTGATGCGGTAGTTCAGCGCCTGAGAATTCCTCCAAACAGTCCCAAGCCGCCCTGGGCCGTCAGTGGCTTGTCGGAGGGGTCCAACCTGAACGGCAGAACCGTTTGGACCATCGTACATCTCATCTCGTTGGTGGACAGTGGCTAAGTGGGGTAACCGCTTGTATCGTGGCAATTCATTAAGGTTTTTATGCCCCCCCATTAGGGTAGTGTTTTGGAAAATGTCAGTGAAAATGTAAAAATGTACGCTCTAGATACCCCTTTTGAAGATCTTCCGATATTGAAACCCAAGGGTTGGGCCCTC
>LXTH01000118.1 GCA_001643555.1 Nitrospirae bacterium SPGG5
CCTTTCCACACCACTCACCTCTGTGGGAGGCTCGATCGAAAAACCGCTGTCGTGAAGCTGATAGGTCCCCACGGCATGGGCAGCCAACAGCAATACTCCCGATAGACACACCATGGGAATCGTCAACGAATTCTTTTGTATGAATCCCAAACGACATTTCCGCAATTGATAGCTAACCCACGACATGACAGCCAACGTCAAGCCGAAAAAAGGGAACAATGCCTGATGTGTCCATTTTTCTGGATCACCAGTACTCACGGCGCCCAACATCCCGACGATAAACCACATGATTCCAAACGTGACCGGACGTAATTCTTTTGTGTGTGAACTCGCCCATACCATTCGACCCAAGAGGACAATACAGAACATCCCGGCGAGAAAGCGCGGATCAAATATGGAAAGTGGAACATCCCATACGATATCTTCGGTCATCACAAAGGGAATAAAGAAGCGTTGCACGTAGTGCAGCCAAAGAAACGGTTGGAGCAAGAGCGCATCGGCAATGTTGCCTCTATCCATTTCCTGTAAGGGGGTCACGCTATCAAGAAACAATAACAGCGCAATCCCCGTGAGAAAAGCCGGAAGGACTTTGCCCAGAGCATGTCGAATTTTTGGCCATGCGTTGGCTGAGCATAATTCTCGGCAAGAAAGCCTTTTCTCAAATAACAGCACATAGACCAACAGCAGTGGAATAAACAGCACACCCAAGGGATGAGCCAGAGTTCCAAGCATCATGGGAAGAAGATACAGGTGCGAGGGACGCCAGGTGGGCAGGCAACCATACAACAAAAAACTTCCGACCACCCCAAGCGTGGCGAGCAAACTGGCTCGCGAGGAGATTTGGCTCAGCATTTCAGCATTCGCGATATGCACACAACATAGCAAGGCTGCCACGAGGGCGACGTACGTATTTGACCAATGCCTGCCCGCTCGATCAAGAAAGAACTGACCTACCACTGCGAAACCCATGCCGAGGAACACAACCAAGATAAATTGCGTGAGATGAAATTGCCAGGGATCCAGACCACCGGCTATCCAATAATCCCACGCAAACGACAAAGATACCAACGGTCGATACGGGACATCAGCCGGAATGCTCAAGACATCTCGAGGATTCGAAAACAATTGAGGAATCGATTCGAGACTTTGAATGTACAGGTTGTCTCGAATGACCTGGCGATCTTCAAACTGGAAGGATTGGTGAAAAAAATTGGAATAGGCGGCGATAAGTAACACCACGGCTCCCAGGGATGCCCAGAGAACCCCGATATTTTCATGCGCATTCTTCTGAAATGAACCGGAAGGGTGAGCGGATTGAACCTCCATGAGAATGAATATGCTTTGGTCTTTCAAAGGGTTAACAAAATCTCGGGGAGAGGTGCGATCTACACATCAATCATGCATGCCGGCCAAGGCACTAGTCTCCAATTGCCAGGATGACTAGACTCGATGAAGGCTGACATTACCTGAGACAAATTGGCTTCCTCGTGGCAAACCGGCGCAACGACTGTGACAGAGTGGGGTCCCCCCTATTTCTCACGCTATTTCATCTCCCATGATAGCAATTCAGGTTACATCCGCCATATACGCAAAATTCCTACTTCCCTCAATAGGAGCATTCCTCGGAAAGTATTTCCCAGGTCCAAAAACCCTGTCTGTGGAGCATAGGGTTCGCGCAAGAATACCTTCCCCTGTTTGGGCGTCGATCCATCCCGTCTGGCGGCGTGGCTCGTCCTTTCCATACCGAGGAGTATGCGCAGTCCTCGCGCCTTGGTAGGAGCCTGTCCGACATTAGGGATCATCGCGAGATTGTGCTGGTTTGAGGCAGCTTTTTCGATCGTTTGAGGCGAATAGTGGTGACTATTTAACGAAAACGATCGGAAAAGCTGGCCAAATCCAGCGCAATCGCAGTAGATCCGCTAATGTCGGACAGGCTCCTAGACAGGTGTCTCAGCACACAAACAGGGAGAGTTATGCTTGCGCGAACCCTTAGAAGTGAGAAGAGAAAAGCGAAGAGAGTCAGACTAAGGGAATGGAAGAGTCGCTGGCTTGCTCACTCTGAAAAGCACCTTATGACGAGGGCGCATCTGTAATTGTAAACACCATGGTACCCACGACATTGCCGTCGTAGAGATCTTGGCCTGGACTTTCATAAAAAATCTTTAAGAGGTACTTGCCCTTTTCCCACCCATCTTCAGGGCGAAACACTTCCAGATATCCGGCCTTCTCATTCATCTCTAAAAAGAGGGCATCGGTTCCGGAATGTTCCGTTTCCGGAGATTTCCCATCCGGCATAAAGTACCAGGCCGCGCGAAATTGTGAAGGGGCATCCATTCCTGAAACCGAAAACACAATATAAAAAAGATCCGTGTCTGGAGAAAATTCTGATACGCCTGGATCCACGGGCTCGACATAGGCATCGTCAGTCATCCACCCTTGTCGACCAAAAGAATCCCAAGGGACTTTTATATCCCGAGCCATGACCACCCAATTAAAGGATGACTGAGGACGTTTCCAATTTTTTTGATCGARCGCCATGAACCGATCATCAGGAGCSGGTTGTSCTGARATTTCCKTTTTCGCTTCCTGGGGGACAAAGTTGGACGTCATTTGCCCATTCGCRTGSCCGAKGACGAACAACATTCCGAGAAAGGCCACGAGACGACTCAGACCCCGGGGACCCAACACCCCTGAATATATCGTGTTCATGTTTTTCTTGTGCTTCAACATAAGAACACCTCCTCCCGGCCAGAAGTTTTCCTTCATCCTTTAGCTTAACTCTCATCGATCGAAATCTGCAACGAGGAAGGAAATTCCGTGATGCGAAAGACAGGGTCTTTCCACTCCCAACGTTTTACGCCTCACGTTTCAGGCCTCACGGCGACGGTGCGGGAACACGTGTCCCCTCAATAGCTTGCCGTCGTCGTTCCACGATGCTATCGGCCATTTCGGTGAGGTGCTGTTCGAGGATTAAACGAAGGGGACCGCCGGTTTGATAATTCGCGGGAGCCATGAAGTGCACGCGATCGGCATGTCGGGTGAGGTCGTAACATTTTTTAAACGACCGCCGGGTCGGATCGTCTGGGTTGTACACTGCCACGGCCAAGCCACCATTTTTTTTAATGACCGTGAAACAGGGCACATCGGTTGGCCCGTCGCCGACATAAATCATATGCCGAAACGGCACGCGTCGGGCTTCTTCCGGCATGTGGTCGTTGACATCCTGTTCCATATTCAGAAGACCTTTGTTCACTCGAAAYAGRAAYTGYGTTTTTTGGGTGTGACTGATCGTYCGTTTRGGAAAATSAATATGGCCTTGGTCTTCGTCAAACTCGCACCCAAARATGGCTTTGACATGTTTGGCAATATGACTGCCGTCTAAAATRGCTTTGAGCCCGGAACTGACCACATAGTGTTCRAGATGAATGTCCCACTCGGTGTACCGGGGCTGRTGCACAATGGCATTGAGTTCTTCAAAAAAGTCCGGCACGCCSGGGAAAAACGTGAGGTCCRGSCCCATGGCYTGTAAATCGGCATTGGAGAGKGCGCGGATCGCGTCATAGTCTAACATCCGTTTCATGTASGCGAGTTCTTGATCATACCCTCGYTCTTTWATGAGYGCGGTACAACTRRGCCAAAACTCKGCTGGKTCRATTCCCGCATGCCGMAGGATSGTATGRTCCTGCATGTAATGCGGGCYGAGGGTGTGGTCGAAATCGTAGACGATCGCGAGAATGTTCTGCGGTTCAGGCATGATRTCCAATCAGAAAACGTCGTCCCCAGAAAWACAGCCTTACGCMCACTGCRCTAGAACCTTGAACCARAAGCAGCCSTATCGGGATCTCCAGAGYCCAGGCCTCCAGATTAGGGAAAGTCACAACACGAGTCAATGCCTGTTCTAAATCCTAGAAATGGCAGTTKGGCGCAAAACCAMCMTGTACGAATTGATAAGTGARCTACTACGATGCCGCTGAGAGGCTAGAAGCGAAACKGAWCTAATCGTGTCRCCGATACTTTACTGAGGAATGGTTTGCAAGGCACTTCGAAATTCTTGTAGACGTTGCCCAAAGACATTGAGATGTTGATTCCGAAGGGATTGATCTTTTCGATGGTCCCACACCTGATGAAACACCGTGCGCATGTCTTTGTGAAGAGTTACCAGTGTGGAATGCCCGGGAGACTCTCGTTGAGCGTCAGTCATTTCATAGGACACGTGTTTCAAGGCATGCAATTGATCATGGAGGTCGGCCAGGGCTCCGTCTTCCCACGACTCCTGTTTGGCTTTCGCCAGACTGCGTTCCATCATCTCGGTGAGGGTGAGCCCGGTCTCCACACCGGTTGTGCCATGGGCCTGTTCGAGAAACTCGCTGGCTCTGGGGTGAAACACACTTTCGCAACCTTGAAGTCCAACAAGACCTCCCAGCAATACCAACACAATGGGCCAGTTCATAGTTGGATTTCGCCTCMYGGYCAYGGGTTCSTGAATCAAAAGATTGCCTTSACCAACTCTTGAATGCTGCGATGCATGTCGGGGTCGTCAGTGATGGGTYGGATGACAGCCGCATCGCAGGCACGTTCAGGCACYACGCCTTTTTGGATCAACGTTCCGGCATARATCAACAATCGCGTGCTGACGCCYTCCTCCAAGCCATGATTGCGCARRTTGCGMACCTTSCCMCCAAGCTTGACAAGCTTTTGAGCCAWATCCTTTKGCACCWGCGCTTCCCGTTCAATAATKCGCGTTTCGATYTCAGGAGGSGGRTAGGWAAACTCAATGGCCATGAATCGTTGCTTGGTGCTTTGCTTCAACTCCTTCAACACACTTTGGTACCCGGKRTTGTAGGAAATRATCAACATAAAGTCATCGACMGCTTCAATWATTTGTCCGCGTTTCTCGATGGGAAGAAATCGRCGGTCRTCGCTGAGAGGATGCACAATCACCGTCGTGTCTTTTCTRGCTTCAACCACCTCRTCCAAATAGACGATGGCTCCATGTTTCACCCCAAGGGTTAAGGGACCATCTATCCACACCGTCTCTTCACCTTTGAGAAGATAGCGGCCCACCAGATCCGAAGCCGTTAAGTCTTCATGACAGGCAACCGTAATAAGCGGTCGTCCCAACTTGTAAGCCATGTACTGGACAAACCGAGTTTTGCCGCACCCCGTCGGTCCTTTGAGCATCACCGGCATCTTGGTTTGAGAGGCAATCGTCACCAGCCCGATTTCGCCGTTGACCTCTTCGTAAAACGGTTCTGCGGTGAGCCGATATTGTTCAATGTCGAGTTCTTGACCCTTCATGTGTGTCTCATCCTAATCTTGCTTTCGTCCCATCCCCCAGATGAAGGGGCATTATACTGTGGGGGCGAAACCATGGACAAGTTAGGAGCCTATAGTGGCCATGCAATGAGGCACAGATCGACAAGAATGATTCACCTGCTTGGAATGCACCAAGCGAAGCAGAATCGGCTATCTGCTTGATCGCATGCTCAACCTCTTCCCACGCSAAATACGGACGCAAGAAACTATCCTGTTCAGGAAACCGGCAACAGAYATCACAGYTCAMACTCACTGTTGCKGGAACGAACTGAGACAGGGKCAACACGGGAATTGAGCCATAYACTTCTTCGCCTGTATTGCTCCTCACTACACCTCATAGMTCCGAAGTCTTCTGCCGGCGATGAAACACCTATTGGGCYTTCCCTTGTCTACCCGAAAGAGCGCATGGTATCATCTTAATTCGTGCCTTTAGAAGAACTTCCGACCAATTAACGATGACAGACCTGCTGGGCATTGACCGAACTTATCTGTTTTTTGATGATCACCGACTCTGCGTTGACTTCAAAAGACCACGACCTTACCGATCCCATCATTGCACATCCTACGGCCGAAGGCTCAATGGTTAACGTGACATTACCCACTGCCCTTCACACTGCCACAGACCTCATCCCTCCCGAATCGTTCGTCACGACACAGCATCGATGCGCTTCCGTGTCAGCTACCTTGATCAAAGCCAACGTGTTTGAGAGTTCTCAGAATCCTCAATGGCGCATCTCTCCAACGCCTTTTTTCCTTGAACGGAAAGACGTAAAATTTTTCGAGTCCCTTGGCGCTCATTTATTACGATTTTATCGGGCGCTGAATCGACTCTACCTGGCCAGTGTCAAAGGCACGCAGCCCGCTTGGGTTCATGAATATTTAGACCAGGGCAAACCTCCGGCTCTTCTTGAATATGGCCGAATGAAACGATTTCGGGATWTMCTGCCSGAYGTCMTCCGACCMGAYATYATTCCYACCGAWSMKGGRATGRYGATKACCGAACTCGACTCGGTCCCYGGAGGAATWGGSTCSACSGCSATCTTGTCCGRYGCCTATGCGAMMTTTGGGGACGACGTTGTCGRAGGAGCGAAGGGGATGCTTGATGGGTTTGCGTCGATGCTCCAGKCCCGCTTGGGRAACWCRYCCGGATGTGTGGCCATCRTCGTRTCTGACGAGGCCRAAGACTATCKRGCTGAAATGGCATGGMTAGCTTCCCATTTAMAGGAACAAGGGACGGAGGCSTATTGCGTKCATCCCCGTGACATGCGGTTCACCGAAGAGTCCTTGTTCATCGTGACCCCTTCGGGAGAGAAAGCTGTCTCGCTCATTTATCGCTTCTATGAATTGTTCGACCTCAAAAACATTCCCAAATCAGAACTCGTCATGTACAGCGCGAAAAAAGACCGAGTGGAGGTCACTCCTCCTTATAAGCCGTGGATGGAAGAAAAATTGGCATTTGCGTTGCTGCACCATCCAATGTTGGAGCCATTTTGGACGAAGGCCTTAGGGCTCGAGACATTTGACGTGTTTCATCAACTCATGCCCAAAACTTGGATTTTAGATCCACGACCGATTCCACCCTCTGCCGTCATTCCCAATTTATTGATGGAAGGCTCAGCGGTCTCGGATTGGCACCAATTGGCGCAAGCCACGCAACGACAACGGCAGTTCGTCATTAAACCATCGGGCTTTTCAGAACTCGCCTGGGGCAGTCGTGGGGTAGTCATTGGCCATGATATTCCGCAAACCGAATGGTCCGCGGCTTTGGATCGTGGGCTTGACTCATTCGAGACATCCCCTCATATCCTGCAAGAGTTTCATAAGGGCCGTCAGTATGACGTGACCTATATGGAAGAACGGACTCAAGAGATGGTCCTGATGCAGGGTCGGGTTCGGCTGTCGCCCTATTATTTTGTCTCTGGCGACGAAGCCCGTTTAGGAGGAATCCTTGCGACCGTGTGCCCCAAGGACAAGAAGATCATTCATGGCATGCGAGAGGCCATTTTAGCACCCTGTGCGATTGCTGAGGAAATGTAATCTCGTCAGATGTTGGGAAAACCGTCATGCGTTAGGCGTAATGTAAAAAAACCTTTGTTTTTCGGATCACGGATTACGCGTTACGCATCACGAAACAGCTCAAAGGAAACGGTTTGTTCAACAGCCCAATACCTGCTAAGCAAAGTGGGAATATTGTGAGTCCTCAGGCATGACCCTGTATCATACCGAATGGTGTCCAGAATGCGCGGTCGTTCGGGACAAACTCTCAGAGCTTGATCTGGAATATGAGAGTGTGATTGTCTCGGATGTTCGACCATTTCGTACACAAGTCCACGAGGTGTCCGGTCAATATTACGTTCCTGTTCTCGTGGATGGAGAATCGGTCTTCACGGAAACGAGCGATATTTTGGATCATTTGGACTCGCATCCAGGAACCACATGAAGTCCCAGAGAGGGGATTTTTTGTTTCACGTATGATACACCTCATGGCCAAGCCCATTGAAGTCCCGTGGGGCATTCTCTTCAACATTGTTTATCTGCGAGGAGTTCTCTATGGATGATTGGAAACAAGTCCTAGCGGAGAGCATTACTAAACCCAAAGATTTGGCAAGGCATCTCGGTGTGGACCCGAAGGAGATCGAAGACGTCGTGGGAGCCTATCCCATGCGCATTACCCCCACGGTTCTTGCGACCATAAAAGAAAAAGGCGATGCCATTTGGAAACAGGTCGTCCCAGAGGCCATTGAAATGGAGGACTTCGATGCACCGGACGATCCATTRGAAGAAGATACGGACAGCCCGGTGCCACACCTCGTYCATCGGTATCCKGACCGYGTMCTCCTCATGGTSACRAAYCAATGYCCCATCTATTGCCGATTTTGYACACGCAAACGGCTGGTGGGKAAACCSGGATTTCTCAAGAAAGGCGAATTGGAYCAAGCCATTGCCTACCTTCGCGARCAYACYGAGGTACGGGATGTWATTTTATCCGGGGGCGATCCGCTTTTATTGCCTGACTATCTAATCGAACGCATTCTCAAAGCCCTTCGYACGATTCCTCACCTGGAACTYATCCGGTTTGGGACTCGCGTTCCTGGAACATTGCCGCAACGCATTACCCCGGAATTATGTGACATCATCAAACAGTATCATCCCATTTACATGAACCTGCATTTCAATCATCCGGATGAACTCACCCCTGAAGTCAAAGATGCGTGCGGACGGCTTGCCGATGCCGGCATTCCACTGGGCGCACAAACCGTGTTACTAAAGGGTGTCAACGACGACCCGGAGATCATGAAACAATTGATGCACCAGCTCCTGCTGGCGCGCATAAAGCCCTATTATCTGTATATGGCTGACCTCACGAAAGGCACGAACCATTTTCGCACGACCGTGGAAACGGGGTTGAAAATTATCCAAGCCTTGCAAGGGCACACGAGCGGCATGGCGGTCCCCCATTTTGTCATCGATGCACCAGGTGGAGGAGGAAAAATTCCCCTTCTTCCTAATGAATACCTGCTAAACTTGGAC
>LXTH01000175.1 GCA_001643555.1 Nitrospirae bacterium SPGG5
AAACAAATTCGAAACTCGAATATCGAAATCCTAAACAATTTAAAACACTCAATGGCAAATTTTCAAAACTCGTGAAGACCGTTTGAGATATTCGAGTTTTGCATTTCGGATTTGTTTCGGATTTCGATATTCGGATTTCGAGTTTATGGCACAAATCCCAAAAGGGAGGTGGCTAGAACCCCAGGGCAACAACCATGATTAAAGAAGCACTCAATAAACTCGCAGAGGGCCTCAACCTCACGGAAAAAGAAGCCCAGGAAGTCATGCTCCAAATCATGCAGGGCACGGCTTCGGACTCTCAAATTGCGGCTTACCTCATGGGGCTTCGCATGAAGGGTGAAACTGTTGAGGAAATCACAGGATCGGTCAAAGCCATGCGGGAGATGGCTCTTCGAATACATGTAGGCGACCCGCAGGTGGTGGACACCTGTGGAACCGGAGGCGATCGTGCCAACACCTTCAACATATCAACCGCTGCGGCATTTGTCATAGCTGGTGGCGGAATGACCGTGGCCAAGCATGGCAATCGATCGGTGTCGTCAAAATCAGGAAGCGCGGATGTGTTGTCAGCCTTGGGCGTGAAAATTGATCTTTCTCCAGAACGCGTAGAAGCATGTGTGAACGAAGTCGGGATAGGGTTTTTGTTTGCCCCTCTCTATCATGGTGCGATGAAGCATTGCGCCAAACCACGAGCCGACATGGGCATTCGGACCATGATGAACATCCTGGGCCCATTATCCAACCCGGCTGGGGCCACCATTCAAGTACTCGGCGTGTATGATCAATCCCTCACCGAAAAACTTGCGCAAGTGTTGATTCGCTTAGGCACGCAACATTGCTTCGTGCTCCATGGAAAAGACGGATTGGATGAAATCACGCTGACCGATTTTACGTATGTCTCTGAAGGGAAAGCTGGTCGTGTCTCCAGCTATCACATATCTCCCGCGGATTTTGGGCTAGAAAAGGTGAACCCCAAGGAATTGACGGGTGGCACACCGGAACAGAATGCCGATGTGATTGAAGACATTCTCAAAGGACGACGCAATGCCAAACGTGAAGTGGTGTTAGTGAACGCGGCTCCAGTTTTTGTGGCCTGCGGCGAAGCCAAAACCCTTAAAGAAGGGTATGAACGAGCCTTGGACGTACTAGAAAGTGGAGCCGCGTATGAGAAGTTGGAAAAACTCGTCGCATTCACGAAACAGGGTTTAGCATGATTCTCGATCGGATCCTCGAACATAAGAAAGCYGAATTGCGTCGYAAGAAAAGCCGCSGGTACCTGACYAGCCTCAAAAGCAARATTGCCGATCGYCCRGGCCCATTAGGATTTATTACGGCCTTAGAGGCGGCATGTACGCCCGATTCGCCTGCCTTGATTGCCGAAGTCAAAAAGGCYTCCCCCAGCCAGGGSTTGATGCGTCCGGAATTTGCCGATCGTTTTAATCCCGTCGAGATTGCCCAAACCTATAAGGACCACGGAGCCGCCGCCGTRTCSGTCCTCACCGATCAAGARTATTTTCAAGGGTGTTTGGAATATCTCAMACARGTCAAAGARCARGTSGGYTTGCCCGCGCTGAACAAAGAATTCATGATCARYGATATTCAGTTCTACGAAGCTCGTGCCTACGGYGCGGATGCCGTACTGCTCATYGTSGCCGCACTCGACCGGATTCAACTCGAAGACTTTTATGCCACCGCCAAGGGCTTGAAACTGGACGTGCTCATCGAAACGCATCATGAACGCGAAGTCGATACCGTGTTAGAACGAATTCCGCAGGCCACGCTCATCGGCATTAACAATCGTAACCTCAAAACTTTTTCTACGGATCTAGGAATCACCGCAAGACTGGCGAAACGTATTCCATCCGACAAACTCATTGTCAGCGAAAGTGGCATCCACACACGGGATGATGTCCTACAGATCCTGGAAGCCGGCGCAAAGGTCATGCTAGTTGGCGAATCACTCGTGCGTGCCGATAACATCGGAGAAAAAATACAGAGCCTGTTAGCCACACCACCAATTAAAAATGAAGAAGAGGAAACCACCCAAGGCCCTCGCTGGATTTAGTAGGTCTACACCTCCCCTTTTCCCATGAAACCAACCCCATGAAACTGTGCAAAATCAAAATCTGCGGCATCACCAACCCTATCGATGCGTTGCAGGCCGTTGATTCCGGAGCCGACGCATTGGGCTTTGTCTTCTACAAAAAGAGCCCACGCCATGTCAGACCAAACGTCGTAAAATCTATCGTGGCCAATTTACCCCCGTTTGTGTTGCCAGTTGGAATCTTCGTGAATGAAGACGCTCAAGTGGTTCGAGACATCATGGATGTATGTGGACTAGCATTGGCCCAAATCCATGGAGATGAAACCGCGGATTATTGCGAATCCCTTGGTCGTCCGGTAATACGAGGAATCCGCCTTCGTAATCGCAGCACCTTTTTGGCCATGGCTGAATACAAGGGCCGCGCCCGAGTTCGAGGATTTGTCTTGGATGCCTTTTCAGATAACGCCTATGGTGGAACCGGTAAGACCTCCGATTGGGCACTGGCCGCGGAAGCCGCACAATCATTTTCATTTTTGCTCGCCGGTGGTTTAACCCCAGACAACGTGCAAGAGGCCATTCAAAAAGTTCAGCCCTATGGGGTTGATGTGAGTAGTGGCGTTGAGGCCCGTCCAGGCAAGAAAGATCCAGCCAAAATTCAAGCGTTTATTCAAGCTGCCAAACTTGTCTCCATTCCAAAGCAATAGTTATACTCCACCTCAGAGAAGAAACCCCTCACCCTCCCCTCAGGGGCGAGGGTTAAGAAAATACCCTTTTACGATCGATACCCATGCCATCTATTCCTGACAAACGTGGTCGGTTCGGCAAGTATGGGGGCCAATATGTTCCAGAAACCCTCATGCCAGCGATGTTGGAACTTGAAGCCGTGTATGCCCGCGTGCGTCGAGATCGAACGTTTCAAAAAGAACTCCAAGACTGTTTAAAACAATATGTCGGACGACCGACTCCGCTGTATTTCGCCAAGCAACTGACCAAGACCTTAGGCGGCGCAAAGATCTACCTCAAGCGCGAAGACCTCTGTCACACTGGCGCGCATAAAATCAATAACACCATTGGCCAAATGCTCATGGCCAAGCGCATGAAAAAGCAACGGATCATCGCGGAAACCGGTGCCGGGCAACACGGCGTTGCGGTTGCGACTGTCGCCGCCATGTTTGGGCTTGAAACCGAAATTTATATGGGCACCGAAGACATGGAACGCCAATCCCTGAATGTCTTTCGCATGCGATTACTCGGCGCAAAAGTCACGGGGGTCCATGCCGGAAGTCGAACCCTGAAAGATGCGATTAGCGAAGCCATGCGCGATTGGACAACCAACGTCGGTACCACGCATTACCTGCTTGGTTCGGTCCTAGGTCCACACCCCTACCCCATGATGATTCGGGATTTTCAATCCGTCATTGGACGCGAAGCCCGTCGCCAGATTCTGGCTGCAGAAGGAAGGCTTCCCCATTGTCTCGTAGCCTGTGTCGGTGGGGGCAGCAATAGCATTGGATTGTTCTATCCTTTTGTGAAGGATAAGAAGGTGCAGATGGTTGGGGTCGAAGCTGGCGGGCTAGGATTAACAAGCGGCAAACATGCGGCTCGTTTTTCAGGAGGAAGTCCTGGGGTTCTCCATGGAACCATGACATACCTGCTTCAAGACAAGGATGGGCAAGTGAACCTCACGCATTCAGTTTCGGCTGGCCTCGATTACGCAGCCGTCGGACCCGAGCACAGCATGCATCATGACTCGGGCCGCATTCGCTACACCTCCGCCAATGACCAAGAAGCCCTCGAAGCCTTTGACKTATTGTCTCGTGRAGAGGGMATYATYCCMGCGTTGGAAAGTGCGCATGCTGTGTCCGAAGTGRTCAAACTTGCTCCGACGATGAAGAAGAACCAAATACTCATCATGAACCTCTCCGGTCGTGGTGATAAGGATGTSAAYCAGATTGCTCGRATGCGMGGCATYCCRCTATAACCATGATCTCMACKTCCAACCGAATTTCTGAAACATTTAACACCCTTCGCGCCAAAGGSGAGAARGCCTTGATTCCMTACATYATGGCCGGGGATCCMTCTTTGGCAGARACTGAATCGCTTGTCCTCGCCTTAGAAAAAGCCGGAGCMGAYCTCATCGAACTCGGCGTTCCTTTCTCCGACCCCATTGCCGATGGACCGGTGATTCAAAAAGCAGCTGAACGRGCTTTATTGTCTGGCACYTCACTYCGACGYATTCTTRGCACGGTGAAAACGYTGCGCACCAAGACTCAAGTTCCTCTCATTCTCATGACCTACTACAACACGATTATGGCCATGGGCGAAGAGACMTTTTGCCAGGAAGCGGTGGAAGCGGGGGTCGATGGRGTCATCGTTCCKGACATGCCGCCTGAGGAAGCGGATACCTTGCATAAGGCCGCTCAAGCCAATGGGCCCTGCTTAATTTATCTGCTAGCGCCAACCAGCACCTCCAATCGTAAAGCTGAAGTCATTCGCCGCACGCAAGGGTTTATCTATTATGTTTCCATCACCGGCATAACCGGAGCCAAACTTCACGGTGTTGCTGATATCGAAAAAAATGTTCGCGCCCTACAGAAGAAAGCAAAAAAACCCGTTGCCGTCGGCTTTGGGATTGCCACACCAGATGACGCTAGGCAAATGGCGGCATTTGCCGACGCGGTGATCGTCGGCAGCGCCCTCGTCAAAAAGATCGCGGAGCATCAACAGGACCCCGCACTGCTCAAACATGTTTCCACCTTTATCCAACAACTGAAATCAGCCATTCGAACAAATGGCCATCCAGCATCACGATAGCTCTTCTTTGTGAAGATTCTTTTTCCCCTCATCTTGACATTCCTGTGTTGGCCAGTTAGTTCTTCCCTGTTTGTGGGGTATGAATAACTTCACCCCAATCCTCACCCCATTGGGGGAACACACCTACGCGAAGCCGTTTTCAGCCTTCGTAGCCACTTCGGCGAAGGAGGCTCGGCGAAGGGAGAAGGTTGGGGTGATGGGAAATCCTCATGTGAAAACTGTATTAGGGGGCCCTCTACCCCGTTAAGGTGTACATCCGCCTTTGGCTATCTCTCTCGAACATCTCTCACAGGTTCTGTCGGAACTCACGCCTTCCTTGATCGGTGGAAAAATCCAAAAGATTTCTCAACCGCTGCCAGACTCTCTCTCATTTGAAATCAGACGACCTGGTCAAACCATCACACTCTTTATCTCCACCCACCCGCAAACGGCACGACTCCATGCCTTAACCCAACGCCTGCCAAACCCACCAACGCCACCACCATTTTGCCAGTATTTACGAAGCCATATTCTTGGTGCTCAGATTGAACAGGTGGTGCAGGTCCCGGATGATCGAGTGGTTTTGATTGCACTTTTCGTGAAACACATAAAGCATTCCCTAGTCGTCGCACTCACGGGACGCTCGGCGAACCTTTTCCTCGTGAACAAAAAAAACGAAGTCGTTCGATCATTAAAACCCGACAGGCAGGGACCGCAACGAATACAGACGTATTTCAACGCGGGCGGGAGCCAACACCCAGAAAAGTCTGATGCTGATTCCACATCCGATTCATCACCAGGGACATTTCCCATTTCGAGAATGCTGGAACAAACGTATCTTGCCCTTGAACAACAACAGGCGCTACGGCAACACCAAGAGCAACAACTCGCTGCCCTGCGCAAAGCCATGAAAAAGACACAACGCCGGGTCAATGCATTCACGCAAGACCTTGTGAAAGCGCATCGATATTGCGAATATGSCCGCTACGGGGAACTCCTCAAAGGGCAACTGGGCCAGATACAAMAGGGACAAACCCAGATCACCCTCATTGATTACTATGATGAAGGACTCCCAGAACTCACACTCCCGTTRGACCCCTCGAAAGACCCAACCTGGAATCTCAATGACTACTTTCGAAAACACCGAAAATTCACRGGTGCCGAACGCGAAGTACGYCCACGCCTCGAAAAAGCCCAGACCGAACTCGCCAAACTCAATGAGGAATTTCAAGCAGCAGAACGTGGCGAGATGAAMMMRWCAGAACTYCCTARCCCAANACYNCAAGCYGGCWMAGCCCAAAGTGSCTTCATCCAAAAAACCGAAAACAGCGACACCCTATCGGCGATACCTCTCGGAARACGGGTTTTCAATACTCGTTGGAAAARGCGCCAAAGATAATGATGCGGTGACCTTCAAGGTATCCAAACARGACGACATGTGGCTYCATGCTCGCGGCACCTCWGGRTCACACGTGATTATCGAACTRGAAAAGAAAAAACAGGTCCCRTCTGAAACRTTAAAGGATGCCGCAACACTGGCGCTGTTTTATAGCGATTTGCGRAAAAGCGGWAAAGGCGAGGTRATCTACACRTTGCGAAAGAATGTTCGAAAACCCAAAGGTGCAAAACCCGGCTCAGTCACCGTCACCCAAGAAAAAACCACGTGGGTCTATGTGGACCAAAAACGATTGGATCGGCTAAAATTTTCAGGCAACTCTTAAGAAACTTCTTACTCCCCTACCCGAACCAGCATGCCGTTCTCTTTGCATACGGAAAAGGTATACTGATAGATGGCAATCATGAGGAGGAGATACAGGCCATTCAGGCCAGTCGCCCACCCTAGATGTTCCCAAGGAATTATTTGATGGAGCAACACATCACGCATACCTTCAAAAACGTGAGCCGCGGGATTCGCCAAGGCCACTGGTTGAAGCCAATTGGGAAGAACAGACACTGGATAGAAGACACAGGAAATTGGTTGAAAGAGAAAGACTAACCCCCACGCCAGAACTTCGGCTTGTTGACCAAATCGCATAATCACGGACATAGTCAGAATGCCAATGATCCAGCCGGCGGCAATCAAATTAAACACAAAGGGGATGAGGGTCAGTCCCATGACGAACACATCGTAGGAATAAAAGAATAGTGCTGAAAACGCCATGATGACCGAGACCGCGGCGACTTTAAACACGCTCATCACCATTGTCGCTGCGAGGAACTCACCGGCCGTAAGCGGGCTGGCAAAGAGGTTCATAAGGTTTCGAGACCAGATTTCTTCTAGGAACGATATGGTCACCCCTTGTTGCGCGCGAAACAGAATATCCCAAAAGATAAGCGCCCCTAAGAAAAACGTGACGGCTCCATGCAGCTCGTTTCCTTCTTGCGCAAGGTACATGGTGATGAATCCCCACACCACCAAATCGAGCAACGGCCAATAGAAGATTTCCAATAGTCTTGGTAAACTCCTTCGGTACAGATAAAGATGTCTGGTGATGAGTGCTGTGACGCGACCGAAATTCATATTGTATTTAATTTCTGTTGATTCGTCAGCATTGAAATGAATGCAAAATACGTTTCTACCCCCTCACCCTACCCTCTCCCCCAAGGGGGCGAGGGATAAAATTTTGCGGATGATTCAAGGTAGGGAATCTTTATCGATCCCGTGCGATTTTCAAAAAGACCTGTTCAAGGTCGCCTTGCCCATACTGGTCAATCACTTCTTTTGCCGTGCCTTGTGCCACGATTTTTCCATGTTGCAGAAAAATTATTCGATCGGACATTTCTTCCATTTCTCGCATGTTGTGTGAGGTGTACAACATGCTCAATTCAGACGTGTCTCGGTATTCTTTGAGAAAGGCCTTGATCTTGTGCGCAATGTCAGGATCAAGGCTTGCCGTGGGTTCATCTAAAAATAAGATTTTCGGTTCGGTCAACACGGCTTTGGCTAAGGTAAGCAGCGTCATTTGGCCTGATGACAGCTTGCGAGTGAGCTTATGCCGAATGTCGTCCATTTCAAGTTTTTTCACGACATCATCGATTCGCCGAGGGATATCTGGCAAGCTATATAATTTGCCCGTCACGCGGAGATTCTCTTCAACGGTGAGCGCATAGGGCATCGAAATATAGGTTGAAGAAAAATTGACTTGTCGGAGGATGGTTTCCCGATGCTTCATGAGATCCAATCCAAACATATGGATAGTTCCCGCTGTTGGCGTCATCACAGTCAGCAGCATTTGAAAGGTCGTGGTTTTGCCAGCGCCATTGGGACCGATGAGTCCGATGGTCTCGCCTGGTTGAATCTCAAATGAGATTTGATCAACGGCGGTGAAATCGCCAAAGCGTTTGGTGAGCTGTCGAACCTCGACAATTGGAGAGGACATGGATCGTGTGCCGCGTTGAATTAAAACAAGAAGTCGCCAATCTTATCGGGAAGATGACAGGTTTCGCATTGCTTGCTGAGCACCTTCCCAGCATACGTGGATGTGCCGTCGTGACATCGCATGCAATCAGCCAAGGCCGATTTCCATAATACCGAGCCTTCGGGATGATCAGGGTAATGGGGTTTCAAGTCAACCGTAATATGCCCGCGAGGAATCACAATCGGATAGCCTTTGACTGGCTTGCCATGAACAACACGACTGTGGCACGTGGTGCACCCTTCCCCTTGGCCTCGCTTCGTAAACGCGTCCATGTGTTTTCGGTGGCTCATGATCAACCCCACGTCTTTGACAGGCGGAGGCAAATCACGAGGGGATTTTTCCGACATGCGGAGGATAGCACGATGACACGATATGCACACGTCTGAGCTCACATGGGATTGCAGGTCGTGCGGTTCGGTCGGCGTACCAAAGACCGTGATGGCAACATCGCTAAGCCCGGCCAGAACCTTGTCTTCGATAAATCCATGAAGGCCCGGTCGGACGTGGCAATCCACACACGTCACGTCTTTATGTGA
>LXTH01000099.1 GCA_001643555.1 Nitrospirae bacterium SPGG5
GCAAAATCTTAACCCTACACTATATACAAACGCGATTCCTCAAACAGACCATTCTAGAATTAACCCAACAAAAGGATGAGGATGGAAAAATTTACATCGAACTAATAGTATCCATTTTCTTCAGACTACTAAATATTGGCTTTCAAGTATTAATTCTAGCAAGTATTAAAATTTATCTATATGCTCAAAAAAAATACAAACTTATTTTGGTGCTTGCATAGATATTTTGATATAATTTTTAATGAAACTCAAAAGATGTGTCAATTTAATAGATACTTTCTTTAAATTTTTTATTGACACATGTATTTATGAATGTTAAAAGCAAGCAAGCAAAATATAAAGCAAGCTTATGGAAGATCAAAAAGACGAATTGAAAGACATTGTCGTTGGCCTAGAGCAACGGATTACTGCGTATGATGGCAAGCTCAAGGATCTGAAAAAAAAGAGGGAGCGACTCAATGAAGAAATTGCGACCATTGAGAAATACCTGGAGTTGGCAAAAACCCTATATCGGGTGGAAGCCGATAAAGCGAAACTGGGCAGTCTTTCGAGTCAAATCCTTACAGATGAAACCGGATCTCCGCCGGTGCCGGGTACGGACGTAACGGACCGATCACGGGAGATCCTTCTCGGTCGAAGCAAATACGTCGGCATGAGCGTGTCGGACGCGGCGTACAAAATTCTACGAGGAATTAAACGGCCCATGCATGCCAAAGAACTGTGTCAACACCTGTTGGATGGGGGGATGCAAATTCGAGGAAAAACTCCCGTGACTTCCGTTTCGACATCCTTAAAACGAGATCCTCGATTTCGAAAAGTTGCACCGAATACCTTTGAAGGCCTGGATGAACCAGACCGACCCCTCACACGGACTGTGTGAGGTCCTAACTCACAGGGAGGTGAGTCAATTGCCAGCAGGGATAAGAAGCGACAGAGCCAGAAACTCAACGGCAAGGACAGAGCAAGTAGCCAATCCCCTGCGATCGCTCAACCATTCAATATTCCCAATCCTCAAACAGGACTGTAGAGAATAGGGCGATACCTGCTCCTAAAGTGTTTTTTCTTTTAGCGGAGGATTGGGTAGGCGGAGGAGTGAAAGAGGTCTTTGAACATTACCATCGTATGATAGCGGACAGATTTCAAATAGAGTCCCAAAACGGTTTTTCTCTGTGGCTCTTTATCGTGAGAGATTCGAACGGATAGTTGGACAGGTTTTCACTTAATTCAGGAAAGGGGGTGAGCGCATTGGCGACAGCAAAGAAGAAAGCACCGGCAAAGAGAAAAGCGCCGGCTAAGAAGAAGGCGGCCAAGAAAAAGGCACCGGCCAAGAAAAAGGCCACGGCTAAGAAAAAAGCACCAGCCAAGAAAAAGGCCACGGCTAAGAGAAAGAGGTAGTCTATCTCACCTTCCAACCATCGCTGGGAGTAGAGTCTTCTACTCCCAGCTGATTTTCTAAGGGCTCACGCAAAAATAACTTCTCCTGTTTGGGCGTCGATCCATTCTGTCTGGCGGCGTTGCTCGTCCTTTCCATACGAGGAGTATGCGCAGTCCTCCCGCCTTGCCAGACAGGTGTCTCAGCACCCAAACATGGAAAGTTATTCTTGCGCGAACCCTAAGTAACGGACCGCGGATAGTCTGAAAAAGGCATACAGTCAATATGAGAAAAACCTCCTAGAGAAATGATCTTACGACCCTCCCCGGGAGGTGTCAAGACATCATATGGGTGCGTGACTCAGGACGACTCTGTAGACGCGCGTTCCTTGCAACCCGCAAAATGGCTACTTAGAATGGCGAATAATGAAAGTCTTTGAAGACGGCAAACGGGTCCACCTCGTCGATAAAAAAGGGCGGCACTATGCCCTGACCTTAAAGGCCGGGGAGACCTTTCAGCATAGCGGTGACACGATTGCTCATGATGAGATAATCGGAAAATCAGATGGATCGCTCATTGTCTTGTCTCGCGGGAAGAAGATGCTCGCGTTATCGCCTACCCTCGCGGAATACACTCTGAAGATGCCCAGAGGTGCCCAAGTCCTCTATCCAAAAGATCTGGCCCTGATCACGATGTGGGCCGATATCTATCCTGGTGCGAGAGTGTTCGAAGCTGGGGTGGGGTCGGGTGCCTTAACGATTGCGTTGTTACAGGCTGTGGGAGAAYCCGGTTCAGTGGTGAGTTATGAGCGCCGAGACGACTTTGCGAGAACCGCGATGCGAAACATYGAACGATTTCTTGGCCCAGTGCCRAATTTCCAGCTCCTCCAACGCGATGCTCATGAAGGGATTGATTGSGAGTCAGACGAGGGTGARAAGCTCTTTGACCGAGTCGTKCTYGATCTTCCGGAACCGTGGMATGTGGTGCCTCATGCGGCGAARGCCCTCCGGCTAGGKGGCATTTACCTCAGTTTTGTGCCCACGGTGCCCCAAATCACGCAAACAGTCGATGCGCTGAATCACACCCGAGCCTTTGGGTTGATCGAGACATTTGAGTCGTTCACGCGCAACTGGAATATTCAAGGTCGCAGTGTGCGGCCGGACCTTCGCATGATTGCGCATTCAGGATTTATAACGGTCGCTCGACGCGTGGAACAGGTCATGGATGCCCCGTCCGAACCGAGCGAAAACATTTCCCCACAAACCGAGGAGGATGGCGAGACCACACCTGACTGGGATGGCGGGTAGGCGAAACGCAGAGGAGTGAAAATTTCATGGTGTGTCTGCGGTTGTGACGCCATCGAGGTGTATGAAAACCATTCTTATCGCCGATGATGAAGAAGACATTCGTGCCCTTCTTCTCATGACATTGGAAGATCCGGCCTATCGGCTGATCGAAGCTTCTGACGGTGAATCCGCGCTCAACCTGATCAATACCGACCCCCCCGATGCAGTGATTCTCGACTGGATGATGCCCAAGAAAAATGGCATCGATGTCGCCCGCGCCATGCAAGACGATCCTCGTCTCAAACATATTCCGATCATCATGCTGACCGCAAAGGATCAGCTGTGCGATCAAGAACGTGGTCAAGAAGTCGGGGTCTATGCGTACTTTGTGAATCCCTTTAGCCCTCTTCGATTATTGGAGACCATTCATGAGGTGTTGGCGAAAATCCAGGTTACCTCACCAGGCTAACCATCCATGAAACTCTCTTCGACGTTCGTGCCAGATGATGATTTGAACATACAACTCAGTGCGGCTAAGTCGCAGTTGGCCCTTTATGCCAAAGACCTGAACGAACTGCTGGTTCGCGAGCAGAAGAAATCGAGAAAACTCGAGGCGACGAATAAACAGATACAGGCATACGCTCAAGACTTAAAATCCGCGTATCACGCGGAACGCCGAAAGACCTCTGAACTCGAAAAAGCCTAYGCCGATACGGTCGTCCGGCTCACGCTCGCGTCACGATATAAAGACGAAGAAACCGGAACGCATATTCAACGGTTGAGCCATTATTCCAAGGCWCTGGGGTTGTGTGTGGGGYTCAGCRAAGWCGAAGCCCAACTTATTTTTGATGCGGCGCCGATGCACGATGTGGGCAAGGTCAGCATCCCGGACATGATTATGCAGAAACGTGGGCCTTTGGATGAGCAGGAATGGGAAATCGTTAAACGACACCCGGTATTCGGAGCCAATCTGTTAGCAGGATCGCCCTCGCAGTTGTTGGAGACCGCAAGGGAAATTGCGCTCACGCATCATGAACGCTGGGATGGGACGGGCTATCCCCAAGGTTTGACGGGAAATGATATTCCCCTTGGCGGGCGCCTGGTCATGTTGGTCGATACCTATGATGCCTTGCGCAGTCGACGGCCGTATAAGCCGGCGCTCACTCATACCAAGGTGTGCGACATCATGCTCCATGGCGATGACCGAACGCGGCCTACACATTTCGATCCACAATTGCTTGAGGCGTTTCGAGAAATCCACGAACAATTTGATGTGATTTTTTCAGAGATCGCGGAGGAGGGAATGGCTGATGGCTGAAGGCTGAAGGTGGAAGGCTGAAGGTGGAAGGCTGAAGAGCTGAAGGCTATCACTCATAATATGATCCCCCCTAACAGCCTTCAGCCTATCCACCTGAGTTACGGCTGCTGATGAATTACCGACGGACCGTTTGAACCGGATACCCAGCCTCGGCCCAGGCATTCATGCTGCCTGCCACATTATAGACGTGTTTATATCCCAGGCCGGCCAATGTTTCGGCGGCAATATTGCTTCGGTGTCCAGACTGACAGTACACCACAATGTGATCTTCGAATCGTGCGCCGATTTCCTGATGCCGCGCGCCGATTTCTCGAAAATCAATGTTCAGGTCGGTGCCCGGAATAAATCCCATGCTATGCTCATCCATTGTCCGGACGTCAATGAGGGTGAATCCCTTTTGAGCGAGGTTTGGAGCTTTGTTTAATCCGCCGTTCAGTTCATGGACGGTGAGCAAGTACGTATCGTTGGCCGCGGATGTTATGCTTCCGTTTGAGATAACGAATACACCGCATATGAAAAATATCGCTAACCTAATCTTCTTGTGAATCATGGGAGCCTCCTTTAGATTCAACGGGGTGAATCTGTTTTTTGGAGAATCAACAACACGAGGGTTAAAGTTCGTGATAACGTATCGTAAGCCCAGTCTTTACCACTGGTCAAGAGTTTTGATCCTCTGTGGGGTGTTTGTGCTGTCGGGGTGCGGGGATGGCCTGCACATGGTCCGCGAAGGCGATCGTACGGGTGTGATGACGTACCTCTACAAAGGAACAGACGGCCATATGTTCACCCCCCTTCGAGGAGAAGCGTTTCAGAACATTCGAGAGTTTTGTCGCGGTTCGTTTAACGTGGTGCGTGAAGGCCAGACCAAAGGTCGCCAACGGGTGGTGCAAGGGGTAGTCGGGTCGGACATCATTGTGGAAAACTGGTGGGGCATTCGGTTCCAATGCGTGGATTCGTAGCTTTAACCTAGAAACGGCAGTTGGGCGCAAAAAAGCCGTGTAAGATATTGGTGTGCATGGTGAAATACAAAAAGTCGTGGTCACCGCGGTGGTGATGAGACATTTTTGTATTTTACCAGGTGCGCTCAGGGTCCGTCACGAAATAACCGGGACAATTGGGAGGCCCAGATTTGTGATCGGGGCAAGGCGCGACGAGGGAGCAGAGCGGGGCTCTGTGACCGAGGAGCAACGCCGCCCCGGGCCAAAGATGGGCCTCCCCGGAGGGCCGGACGCTTTTGGGCTCCGCCGGCGTCGCTCATCGCTTCCATCCTCCCGGTATGCGCGCTCTTCGCTCCTTGGCTCGCTCCAAAATCGTCTCGGCCAATTGTCCCGGTTATTTCGTGACGGACCCTRAGAGYTTGCGCGGACTTTTGTGATCCARCTGCSGTTTCTAGGTTYAAGSSTMKRMYAACATGCGAACACTTTGGAGGAGATCCTGCACGACGAAAGGTTTAGATAGCACTCTGTTAGCTCCCAAACGTTTCGCGATATCCAACACATCTACGCCACCTTTTGACAGCCCCCCTGAAATTGCCAGGATCTTGGTTTGGGGATATCGTTGGCGCATCTCTCTGATGGTCTCCAATCCCTCTTTATCGGGCATGATGACATCAGTAATCACCAGATCGATCGTTGTCGTCTCCAAGTGGTGAAGCCCCTCTGTGGCTCGGTGCGCTGTGATTACTTTATACCCTTCAAACTCTAATACATCTTGCAATAATTGATTGATCTGCGGATCGTCGTCAATGACTAAAATCGGTGCCATAGACTCAATGACTGTCTTCCCAAAAAATGTCAGAACAATTTCTTGCCATATTCGAATATCCAAGCAGATTTCATGCCAAAAAAATCTTACGAGTGTTACAACATAAATTTCATAACTGCATGAAATTAAAAGACATTTCCATATTACTTTTATTTTATACTTTACTGATTGGATCCTCGTCAACCGAATTGTATCCGATTGATACAACCCTGTATCTAATCGGATACAAAAATTTCAACTTTTCCCTTGGAAATCAAGGAGGGGGTGTGATGTGAGCCCCCGCAACCACCGAAAGTGAAACTTTGGGCAAGGCCTAAAGTCTTTAAGAATTCCTCGCCATTGGAAGCGCCGCTGGCTCGATAGAAGCGGCGCTTTTCTTTTTCAACCGGGACACAGGTGATTGGAGTGAGATGCTGACGGAAGAAGGTGTTCACTCGAACTGGATCTTGAATTAAGACCTCAGTGAACGGTATTGTCAAGTTAAGTGAATTTGACCAAAAATTGGGCAATACACGAATTCATAACTCATTGATTGTTCAGCATTCAGGTTACTGGCCCGAGTTAGAAAATAGCCCAATTTGACTTAAGTTGACAATACCCTGCCAAGTGCAACTTAAATTGACAATACCTCCTGCGACGCGTGGAACTCGGATCCTGATCCCTGACACAACAATGGATTATGTCGAGGCGAATGGTGTGTTCAGAGTCGGGTCTTCGTTAAGTTGACAATACCCACCATGCACATCAATACCTTACGCGTCTTTTTTGCGCCCAACTGCCGTTTCTAGGTTGAAAGATGCGCGCTGTCAAAACGGAGGAACGAAGATGTGGCTATGCCGGTGTAGGCCTAAGCTGTGTTGATCTTCGGGGTCAGCTCGATAGGTGTGAGCAATGATTTTGAATGCGTTTGAAAAGTTAGGAATCGGGTATCTTATTCAATAACTAACAAGTGTCCTCGCCGGTTGAGCTGGTGGCAGACCTCTGTGGTATTTTGACAAAACGGTTTGTCTTTTCCATAGGAGATGACCGCCAGGCGTGAAGCGTCGACTCCTAATTGTGAGAGATACTCTTGTACGGCGACGGCCCGCTTTTTCGCCAAGACCATGTTGTAGGCTCGTGTGCCCCGTTGATCGGCATGTCCTGCAATAGTGAGATTCGAGAAAGGATCCTGTTCGAACCACCCTAGAGTGCGTTCAAGCGATTGTTTGGCTTCTTGTGTGAGCGCCCAGCTATTATATTGAAAGAAGACATCTTCTAGACCRGCKACCGCGGTTGCGATTTCTTCTTCTTTGATTYGGTTCATCTGGTCTAGCAGGCTATCTGAGGGTACGGCCCTGGCAATTTGAAATATGTYCGAAACCGGCTCGCCGCCTTCTCCGGAARGAGTATCGYCCAAYTCGGTAGAAGAATTCTGTGCCAACGGTGAGGGTATCGGGTCAGAATATTGAGTTGTGGTTGGTTCTTGGAAGTCTTCGATGGTGGCGAAGGAGTGATTCGAGTGATCTTCTGGTGATGAGCTGGATTGTGCTGCAAAATCTTGCCCTGCCCCCAGGGGGGAAAACRRRSMRTCRKKSMKRNGAGARTNCAGATTCYTGTGCGGACGTYAGRGAATCGGGYAGGAAAGAGTCTGACGATCCATCCTGGCTTGGAAGGCCACTGGGTTCATGTGCCAYGTTGGTGGGTTCGATGATCATGGCAGATGGCTCTGGTTYCGTCAAAAGTTCTTCGGCAGCCGAATYGAGACCTGATAATRCTGATTCATCGATAGAGGCTTCCGATAGGCCGGATGGGTCTGTTATTGCAGCTTCATCTATTGGTCGCAAGGTGACKGTTTCTTCGCCWGGAGYTCCGGAAACCGTGGCGACATGTACGCGTTTTTCCCCGCATCCTGTGAGGCTGCCTAAAGTCAGGCTTACAATACTAATAAGTGAAAAGATGTGAATAGCTGGATGCATATGTCAACTCCTTTGCTGAAATATCACTGTTGCTTTCCTTAATTATGGTTGAAACGGCGACCAGGACAGTGAGCTCAGGTGTGTGCCCACCGATAATTTTTTTCCAATCCTACTCCCTGGCTTGTGATGATCTATACCTGACTTTCTCCTTTTCTAATCGAACTGAATACGAGATGCTGTCCGTCCGGAGACCAGAACGGGGACAAATCTGCCCTATGATGGGAGGTTAMCYGCTTGGKMCTTCGACTGTCCAATTCTAKCKGMTAGATGTCGGAATTGCCTTCTTKGGCCWCAGCATAGGTGMKCGATTTGCCGTCTGGAGCGAACGTTGCGGTGATGTTGAGACTAGCCGGGGACACCAGCACCTCCTCTCGACCCGTTGCAAGCTCACGGCTCATAATTTGTTGCTTGCGGTCACGATAGGCCGTGTAAATGAGAGATTTGCGGTCGGGTGACCAAGTTGGCATGAGGTTGAGGTACCCATCCGCTGTGACTTGTTGCGGACCATACCCGTCATAATCCATCACGAATAATTCGCGTCCGTTGTCTTTTTCCCCGACAAAGGCGATCTTGGTTCGGGCAATGCCCTGTTCTCCCGTATATCGATAGACAAGTTCATCGGCCCACCGGTGGGCCATGAGTCGTAGGAGAGGGTCGCTGGTTTTTAAGGAAAAGTACCGTTTGCCGGTGAGCACATCTTGGTGTCCAAGATCAAAGGCGCAGGCATCAAAAATCAACCCTTCAACACCACTAGAGGTCACCCCGACTCCTAATCTTCCCCATGTCGAGACGGTGACTTTTTGAAAATGGGATTTAAGTGAGGGAGAAAGACTGATGCATTTATTTTCGGAAAATTTGCGTCAATTGTTGAGGCCAGAGAGGGCAGTTTCGGAGAATCGAATCATATTCGTTTTTCTAGAAAATTCACCGTGCGTAAACAAATCGATGAACTGAAGGTTTCGACGAT
>LXTH01000244.1 GCA_001643555.1 Nitrospirae bacterium SPGG5
GCCCGCGCAGATTTCGCTGGCGTAGATTTCGCCCAGGCGTTCGGTCGTGATGCCCTCGCCCTGGTCGATATAGAGCGGATGCTCGGCGTGGACCCGGTTGACCCAGACCAGGGGGCGTTGGCGGTCGTCCTGGAGCATGACCGAGGTCTGCAGCTCCAGGGTGTCCGGATAGGGCGGCAGGCGGTTGCACAACCAGCCGAACATGCCGCCCAGCGTCGCCTGGTCCGGTACCTCGAAAGCGGCGCGGTAGCGTTCGAAGCTGTCGGCGCTGAGCGAAACCCAGACACCCCAGGCGAAATACCCCTCCGTGCCCCGAACCGGGATTGGACAGACGGCGCGGATGAAGCGCTGTTCGCCATCGATGACGCAGAAATCGGCATCCAGCCGGGCCCGCGCCGCGCGTTCCGCCTCGGACAGCGCGGCGTATTGCAGCGGCGCGTCGAAAGCTAGAGCATCTTCCGACCTTATGGGGTCATTTGACCGGGATTATTTTGCCCCGTGGTTCGGAGCGCTTCGAGATGCGATGCGGGKCATCGGATGAGAAGCGCGACGCGGCCACGGGACAATAGAACCCGGCCTTTGGTGGGCCAGAGCGGCTCATCGGCTGCGTTCCGGCGCTTGCCCGATATCCCGTATCGCGCCGCGCGCCGCGCCTGACCGAATGAGCCGMTCYSMYNCSRKCGMNTGACMNGCSTANGRWCGGMWGANGCNCTAGMTGTGATGTCTCAATAGGTTGTTCATTCGGYCCTGCCTTGAGAAGCTGATGTTTGGAAGAACAAAGGCTTCATGGAGGAGGACCGAATGAACGTCCATAAGAATGCCCGTCTGACGCCGCGCGGTCGAGAGGTATTGGTGTCTCGGCTGGAACGTGGAGARCAYCCYCGGGACGTGRGCACGGCCATGGGSGTCAGYRCCRGCACCGTCTACAAGTGGYGGCGGCGCTATCGCGCGGARGGCYTTRCCGGRCTTCTGGAYCGCTCATCGAGGCCGAACGCCAGCCCCAACARAACCCCGGATRWSRTYGARRCGAAGGTVATTGYGCTGCGCAAGSAACGGCGCATCTACCACCGCATCGCCGCCGAAGTCGGYGTTTCCCAGGCYACCGTMGGACGGATCCTGRCCCGCCACGGCCTCAACCGYTGGCGCGAYCTGGAGCCCGCCGAGCCGGCGCGCCGCTATGAGCGCGACAAGCCCGGCGAGATCATCCACATCGATATCAAGAAACTGGGCCGCTTCAATCAAGTCGGYCATCGCATCACCGGCGATCGCACCAGCCAAAGAACCGGGCGCAACAAGGGCTGGGAGTTCGTCCAYGTCTGTGTCGAYGAYCATTCCCGCATCGCCTTCACSCAGATCAAGCCCGACGAAAAGGCCGTCAGCGCCACWGCCTTCCTCARGGCCGCCGTCGCSTACTACSAAARCCTCGGCATCRCCGTCGAACGSGTCATGACYGACAACGGSTCCTGCTACARRTCCTTCGCCTGGCGCGATRCCTGCAARGMCCTCGSCATCAAGCACATCCGCACCAAACCCTACACACCACGSACCAACGGAAAGGCCGAACGCTTCATCCAGTCYGCCCTRCGHGARTGGGCMTAYGCCAAAGCCTATCCAAACTCCGGACASAGAGCCCWGGAGCTCCCMMACTGGCTACAYCATTACAATTGGCACCGGCCMCATGCCGGGATAAAAGGATSCACACCCATCAGCCGATCAGGCGCGGAYRTGAACAACCTCATGCGACTCCACAKCTAGMGCRYSWTMYNATCYYWCGCSNTNATTSGMTSKSCSASMNCGKCKSAWYCRKWYARRYRCGGYNNGCRCGGCGMGAYRKSSGMWAYCGNGKCANGCRSSGCAACGCAGCCGATGAGCCGCTCTGGCCCCCCAGCTTAAATTTGGGCGGAGGCCGGGTTCTATTGCCCCGTGGCCGCGTCGCGCTTCTCATCCGATGACCCACATCGCATTTCGAAGCGGAGTTATTCGTCCTGGCCTCTGATTCCTCAGGATCAGAAATTCCGTAGCGCTTACACTTCTCCCAGAGGGCTTTGCGAGACAAGCCAAGGGCTTTCGCTGTACCGGTTCGGCTCCAATCCCCACGATTGAGTAATTCCAGAACATATTCACGTTCAAATTGCTCTCGGGCTTCCGCAAGGGTTCCACCCGTTGACACCGTCAAAGACAGAGTGGATCGTGTCTGGCCTCCACACAGCCCTTCCTGACAGAATCCACACCCCTCCTGAACGGGTCCACCTAAAAACGGACACCCTTGATGCCCGCAAAGATCCCACACCTCAATTTCTTTCCGGTCCTGGGACAGGGCCACAGCCCGCTCGATGGTGTTTTCTAATTCCCGAACATTGCCCGGAAAAGAATACCGCAACAAGACTCCCTTCGATTGAGACGAAAACCCTTTGGCCGCACAGTTGTTCCGGGCAAGGCAACCCTTTAATAAATGATCCCCCAACACCAAAATATCTTCTTTTCGTTCCCGCAAGGGAGGCAACCGCACTTCCAAAACATGAAGCCGATAATACAGATCCTCCCGAAACCGTCCTGCTTCGACTTCTTTTTTCAAATCTTTTTGCGTCGCACACACCAGCCGAACATCGCTTTCAATCGTTTCCATCCCCCCGACTCGTTCAAATTGCCGTTCCTGAATCACCCGCAAGAGCTTCACCTGCACCAGTGAGGAAATTTCTCCGATTTCATCTAAAAACAGCGTGCCTTTATGCGCCAATTCAAACCGCCCCCGACGCTGTTTGACCGCACCAGTAAACGCGCCTTTTTCATGGCCAAATAATTCCGCTTCAAGAAGGGTTTCCGGCAACGCCGCGCAACTGACTTTGATCAACGCGTGTTCCCGACGGGGACTGTTGCGATGAATAGCATTCGCAAACACTTCCTTGCCGGTTCCGCTTTCTCCCATGATCAGGACCGTCGCATCAGTTNTCGACATGAGTTTCACTTTTTCGATCACCTGCCGCATCTGTTCATTTTTGCCCACAATGCCCTCAAAACTAAACTTKCCYTCWARYTCCTGWCGYARYGNAGMNATTTTCCTGRCGYAGCGCCACGACTTTGGTGGCACGATCCACSGTCAATAACAKTTCATCCATGGARAARGGCTTGGTRATRTAATCATAGGCGCCCAGCTTCATGGCTTGGACWGCCGTTTCCACCGAACCRTGCGCAGTRATYACAATCACTTCCGTATCCGGARAACTCTCCTTGCAAGCTTGGACCACYTGCAGRCCATCGCTTCCAGGCATKCGCAAATCCGTGATGACAAGATCGTATCGCCTTGCCCGAACCTGCTTGACACCTCCATCGCCCGTCGAGGCGGCCTGAACGTCATAACCCACCGCCTTGAGCGCATCCTCCATGGATAGGCGCATGAGCGGTTCGTCATCAATGATCAACACCGAGCGGTCGCTCATGAGACCCTCACCGTCGACACGCGCGTGGCACTACACGGCAGCTTGACCGTAAAAACAGTCCCATGGCCTTCTTCGCTTTCAACCAACAATTGTCCGCCATGCCGCTCCACAATCCCCAGGCTCACGGACAAACCCAACCCCGTGCCTTCACCCGTGCGTTTCGTCGTAAAAAATGGATCGAAGATATGTGGGCGAACATCCGCGGCAATGCCCGAACCTGTATCGGCAACCTCGATCTCGCACATCTTTCCCACGACGTGTGTGCGTAACGTAATCATCCCCCCTTGTTTCGTGGCCTGAATGGCATTGAGCAGCAGATTGGTAATCACTTGTTCAATCATATGCGGGTCAACGAACAATGAGGGTAAGTCCGTGGCCAAATCTTTTTCGAGCTGCAACCCTTTCTCAATAATCGCATGATTGGTGAGCACCAGAACCCGATCAATGAGCACATTGATTTCACTCATCGTAAATTCCGGTTCACGTTGCTGCGAAAAATCGAGCAATTGCCGAACGATCTTCTGCGCCCTCCGAAGACCATCCTCCATATACATGAGATATTCCTCTTGTCGTTCTGGCGCCAAGGTGCCTTTTCGAATGTTATACAGACAGTTCAGAATTCCCCCCAACGGATTATTAATTTCATGGGCAACCCCAGCCGCCAATTTCCCCACTGACGCAAGCCGTTCAGTATTGCGAATGTGTTGTTCCATGCTTTTCCGATCCGTGATATCCCGAGCAATCCCCAGGACACCCACCACTTCCTCCTGGTCATTGTGAAGCGGAGACACACTCACCATCACCGATCGAGTTTCCCCTGTTCGGCTCATCACTTCAATTTCATATTCCTGTTTGACCGGCATGTTTAATATTTCTTTCAGACGTCGCCCACGATATCGCTTGGACAGCAGGCTCAGAAAGGGCCGCCCGAGCAAGTCCTCTTTCTGATACCCCCAGATTTCGACCTTGCTATTGACTCAGTCAACGGGTGATGAATCAGTTTCGATTCTGGATAGCCCAAGACCTCCTGCTCCCGCTCATTCACCGCAACGATGATTCCCTCGGAATCCACCATCAAAATCGAATCAGCCGAACGGTTAAACAAGACACGATATCGCTTCTCCGACTGTGACAATTGCTGGGTTTGGACAGACACTTCTTCTTCCAATTTTGACGTGTATTGTTCGATCTGATGTTGCAGCGCCTTGCGTTCMGTCACATCACGCACAAAAGCCCGCGTATACACCAGTTCGCCGGAATCGGGGTCCACCAGAGCCGTGGAGTGAATCTCCACATCAATGAATGCACCGTTCCGTGTCACAAACACCGTTTCCAGCGTTCCTTCCCGTTGAAGGGGTAAACGTTGAAAATACTCCAATATTTCCGGCCGCTTGTCAGGCGGCGTGATATCCCACAAATACTTATCCAACATGTCTTCCAGCGAATAGCCCAGTTTCTCGAGCTCAGTCTCATTGACATGAACGAATCGACCGGTTTTGTCGATCTGATGAATCATTTCCGGCGAGTTCTCGATTAAGTCCCGATACCGTTCCTCTAACTGACGAATCTCACCCATCTGGTCGTTGAGCTGAGTAAATGACTGTTTCAGATTCGTGGCCATTTTATTAAACGCGTTGGCCAAATCTTCAATCTCATCACCCGTCGGAAGAATGAGATGGTGATCCAAGTTACCGCTTCCGATTCGCTGCACACCATCCCGCAACGTTTGGATCGGACTCACGATTCGCCGTGCCACGAAAATACCCGCCAGCCATAAAATGCCGAACACGATAATCCCGTATGTCGCCACTTTGATGAGCATTTGATTCAATGGGGCGTAGGTCTCACGAGGGTCCTGCCGAACATAAATCACCCAATGGCGACCGCCAAAACTCTCGGGCGCTAACGGGTCAGCCATGCGCAACCGCGCAAATCCCACAATCGAATCCTGGGCCCCATGCGAATCTCGTTCGGCTTGCACCCAGCCAACAGAGGTTTCCTCAACGGCCGCGACAAGTGATGGTTGAATCGCATGCCGTTCAAGCGAAAGAACCGGACAGATCAGCGGCGTCCCATCGCTGGACATGAGCATCGCATGCCCGGTCGAACCAGCCGTGACTTCGGAAATGGATCGATATAATGAATCGCGCCGCAACAAAATACTCACGGTGCCAACCGCACGAGCCCGCTGTTCATCAAGGATTGGGATCGCGACATTGAGGATATGCGTTCCAAATGAGGGGTCAAAGGACAGATCACTCACATATAGTTGGCCGACTCCCTTGTGGAACGCTGCCTTCCACCATTCACTTTCGCCATGGAAAAACTGAACCTGAGGCAACGAACTCAAGACAATGGCGCCTTGATTATCCGTCACCAAGATTCCGAGATAGTCGGACTTCCGCACCGCATGCCAATCCATCAAATAATTCGTCGCAATCTGATTGACAAACACGGGGAATTCATCAGGGTCCTGACGTTGCCGCCACCGCTGCCGCCATTCCTCGATAATCGCCTTGATCTTTTCTGGCTCGCGGCCTTCATAACTGCGATTCGCCTCCGTCACCGCGGTCCGGATAAATGGAATAGTGGCCAATTGCTGCGCTTCATTGATCCCACGAGTAATCTGAGTCTCAATTTTTCTGGCGACTTCAACGGCAATGCCTTTGAAATTTGAACCGCTCGTCTCGCGTAGAGCACGACGCTCTTCAACATAGGTGATGACCAAAGAAAGGAGGAGCGGGAGAAGACCCACCAGCACCATCCCAAGGATAGTTTTCCGTTGAATGCTCTGTGACCACTTCCACCGTTTCATTTTGGTAACACGTATCCCAAGTGGAAAGTATAAGTTATTAATTTTCCAGTGAATTTTTTCAGGGAGACCTAACCCTTGTCAAGGATTGGGCTTCATTGGACAGAGCAATCAGGCAGGGTGTTGAAAAATTAAAAAACCCTCAGAAGCCGTTCATGGCTTTATGAGGAACGCAAAACACCAGTTGCAATGCAGGATGTTGAAAAGGTTTGTCCAGCAAGGCCGCAGGGCATTTGGCGCGCGGAGCGTACGGCAGTACGTGAGCACGGCAAATGACCGAGAACGCAGCTGGAGGACTTTTTCAACATCCTGCTACCGCCCCCCCCGGCTCAGAAGGCGGCCTTCGCCACCGGGCCAGGCCAGGAGAAGGGGGCTGGCGACAAAAATTGAGGAATAGGTCCCAATGAGCACGCCAAGAAGAAGTGCCAAGGCGAAATCGTGCAAGACTTCGCCCCCAAATAGCGTCAACGGCAGCAAGACCAGGGCCACCGTCAGCGTGGTGATGAGCGTCCGGCTCAACACCTGATTAATGCCGTTATTGATAATGGTCAGAATGGAATCGCGCCGACGCGCCCGCAGGTTTTCCCGAATCCGATCAAACACCACGACCGTATCCGTGAGGGAATACCCGGCCAGGGTCAGGAGGGCCGTCACCACCAACAAGGTGATTTCGATATCCAATAGATAAAAAATCCCGAGAACGGCCAAGACATCATGAAACGTGGCAATAGCTGCAGCCACGCCAAATCGTAATTCAAAGCGTGTGGCGACATAGAGAATAATGCCGATTAAAGAAATCGTAATRGCCAAYAARGCATCCTGTTGCAGCCGATSGCCAATGGTGGGAYCRATCTCGGTACTGGAATCCACGAYAAATTTATTTGTGGTAAATTCTTGTTCAAAGATTTGAATAATCCGTTCGGCAATTTTCTCCTCAATCGTGCCTTCGGTTTTGACCCGGATCAACAGTTTATTGTCCTGGGTGAATTCCTGAAGTTCCGCATCGTTGAGGCCATGCTTGATCAGTGCCTGGCGGGCCATATCAATGGCAATGGGATTCTCAAATTTTAATTGCACCGCCGTCCCACCGGAAAAATCAATTCCTAAATTCGCCGCACCTCGCCCAATCTGAACGATGGTGAAGAGCCCAAGGACCATCAAAAATCCTGAAATGACAAGGGCAATCTTCCGTTTCCCCATAAAATCAATGTTTGTTTTGCCTACGATTTCCAGCATTATTTCCCTCGACAGTTTTAAATACTCAGACTTTCAATCTTTCGGCGATTTACCAAGTCAAACACGACTTTTGTTCCAATCTAGGCCGTGAACAGATTGATCCCAATCCCCAAACACAAAGTGACTGCAAAGCCTTTAATGGGACCACTGCCAAAAACAAACAGCGCGAGCCCGGTGATTAATGTCGTCACATGCGAGTCCACAATGGTGAGGAACGCCTTGTCGTACCCCGCATCCACGGCTAATCGAACCGGGCGCCCCTGTCGAAGCTCCTCACGAATGCGTTCAAAAATCAGGATATTGGAATCGACACCCATTCCAATGGTCAAAATGATTCCGGCAATCCCCGGAAGCGTCAACGTGGCATGCAATCCGGACAACGCGCCAAATAAGCAAATCAGATTCAACGCCACCGCGGCATTTGCGACAATCCCCGACAGGCGGTAATACACAATCATAAATAACAACACGACCAGCCCAGCAATAAACGTTGTTTTCAAACCTTTTTCAATGGAGTCTCGCCCCAAAGACGGACCGATCGTGAGGTCCTGGAGTGTTTTCATCGGCGCTGGTAGCGCACCGGCTCGCAACACAATCGCTAAATCATTGGCTTCATCGGTCGTAAACGCGCCGGTAATGACAGCCCGGCCTCCTCGAATGCGTTCAGTAATATTCGGTGCGGAATACACGTTGCCATCCAAAACAATGGCCATGCGCCGACCAACGTTGGCAGCCGTAATCCGGTCAAACTCCTTGGCGCCTTTGCTATCAAAGGTGATCGAGACCAGTGGTTCGTTAAAGTCCCCAATCGAAACCCGCGCGTCCTGCAAGACATCACCCGTGAGCGCCGCAGTGCTAAACACCAGGCGTGGCCGGCTATAGATGGCAAAACCTTCATCTTCGGCAATTGGTTCAAACAAAATTTCCGAGCCTTCCGGTACCTGGCTCGCAAACTGTTCACGAACCTCCGATTCTTTGGTCCGTTCCACCTGAACCGGCAACGCCAACTTCGGTTCGTTGTCTTCATCCACCATTTTGAATTCAAGGAGTGCAGTATTTTGAATCAGAGCCTTGGCCCGCTTGGGATCTTTCACACCCGGCAATTGAATCACAATCTGGTTTCGGCCTTGTGCGTGCCGCTGTCG
>LXTH01000129.1 GCA_001643555.1 Nitrospirae bacterium SPGG5
GCTCTTCCGATCTGGTTTGAGGTGAATAGTATTGCCAGTCCCGTTTTTCTCTTCCCGAGCGACGATTTGTTAAGAGCGATACGAGATCGGAAGGAATTCCCGTTTCGGAGGCCCCGTGTATGTTGCACGAGGACGGATGATGCGGTTGTTCATTTGTTGCTCAATAATGTGTGCGCACCATCCTGACATTCGGCTGGCCACAAAAATCGGGGTATAGGCTGGGATGGGAATCTTCAATAACAAATAGACCACGGCGGTATAAAAGTCGAGATTGGGAGGCATTCCTTTTTCCTCGTGCATCGTCTGGTCAATGCGTTCGGCCATCTCATACCACTGCCAGTTTCCGAGTTGGCCACTCAGCGCCTTGGCTCGTCGCTTCATGACATCAGAGCGGGGATCACCATGTTTCAATACACGATGGCCAAATCCCATGATCCGTTGTTTGTTTCTCAGCAATGACAGCACCCAATCCCTGGCTTTTTCCGGCTCGCCAATGCTCGTCAGCATCTGCGCGACGGCTTCGTTGGCCCCGCCATGCAAGGGGCCCTTGAGCGCGGCAATTCCGGACATCACCGCGCCGTACATATCAGCCAGCGTAGAGGCTGTCACACGCGCGGCAAACGTGGAGGCATTCAACTCATGTTCGGCATACAAAATCAGTGAAATGTCCAATTCTTTGGCATGAACGGCATCGCGATCTCCTGTGAGAAAATACAACAGGTTTTCCGCGAACGATTGACTTCTGATTAACTGAAACGGGTGCGTCTTCTTCTCGTTCGGTCGCGAGGCGAGGGCCACCAGAAGAGGCGTCTGAGCCAGCAGTTTGATCGCTTTCTGAATATTCGCCTCATAGGATGATTTGGTCGCCTCCAGGTCGACCATCCCCAGCAAGGATACCCCTGTGCGAAGGATGTCCATAGGGTGAGCGTGAGGCGGTACCATCCGGGACCACTGGAATATGAGGGCGGGAAGGATGGAAGCCTGGACCAATTCGTCTTTCCACACTTCCAAAGCCTGAGAGGAAGGCAATTCTCCCTTGAGAAGCAAATAGGCCACTTCTTCGAACGTGGCGTGCTCAGACAGTTCTTCGGCTAAATAGCCTCGATACCGCAACTCGCTTTTTTCTTCATCTATCAAGCAAATAGCGCTCTCGCCCGCCACCATACCTTCAAGGCCAGAGCTAGGACTCGTCGTCAACATGCAACACCTGCCTTTCTTTCTTTATTCCATTCAGTTCGTCATTAGTTTCATAACGAAGCACCCTGTACAACTCACTTCGAGGCTGCATCAGATCGAGAAGCTCTTTTTGCGTTCCACGGGACTGCAATTCCATGAGCCCCATTTCCATCGATTTTGCCATCATTCGAAACATCGTCATGGGGAACAGCACTATGTGATAACCCAACTGTGAAAATTCGTGGACGGAGAGCATAGGGGTCTTTCCCCATTCCGTCATGTTCGCCAGGAGCGGAATCCGGGCCATCCTGAAACTCATGGCAAACCGCTCAAACTCTTCCACCGACTCAAGCGCCTCGGGAAAAATGGCATCCGCTCCAACTGCCTGATAGGCCTTAGCCCGCTCAATGGCGCCCTCAATCCCTTCGATGGCACGCGCATCGGTTCTTGCGATGATCAATAAATCGCGATCGTGTTTCGCGGAAACTGCTGCCGCAATTTTGTCGCACATTTCCTGGCAGTTCACGATTTGCTTCCCGGAAAGATGCCCACACCGCTTGGGAAATACTTGGTCTTCAAGCTGAATGCCGGAAACCCCGGCGGCTTCCAATGCCTGAACCGTTCGACGTACCTGCTCAACGTCCCCAAAGCCGGTATCAGCATCCACAATCACCGGGATTCGCACTGCCTGACAAATCCGCCGAGTTTCTTCAGTGACTTCTTCCAAGGACAATAACCCAATATCCGGCAACCCTCGGCTCGCGGACAGCCCTGCGCCAGAGACATACACGGCGGGCATCCCGGACTCCTCAATCAGCCGCGCCGAAAAGGCGTTAAAGGCTCCTGGCACGGCCAACGTGCCCTGTTCAAGTGAGGCCCGAAGCGTTGCTGATCGACTTACTTCAGGGGTCGTTGAAAAATTCAAAATTTTCATCCTCCTGATTACCCTTGGACAATTCGGTGAAACATACAGAGGCCTGGGGAATGTTCAAAAAGGTGCGTCCAGCAAGGCCGCAGGCACTTTGGCGCGCGGAGCGTACTCATAGTACGTGAGCACGACAAAGTGCCGAGAACGCAGCTGGCGCCCTTTTTCAACATTCCCCGTCACTGTTAATCACGCCACCCTCATCTTCGCCACAACTGGAAACGTCCGTATGAGCATGGACACATCAGTGATGTGTTCAAGATCCCAGACCCGCTCAATGAGGCGGTTCGCTTGATAGGCCCCAATTTTTTGGTCAGCAAATTGATGGAACTTCGTTTCCACTTCATTGTCAGACATTGGCCGTTTGGGATGCCCCAAGGGGTGATCCACCTGGGCCATGTAGTCTTTCCCTTGCGTGGTGGTGACTCGAAGTCGATTTGGCATCGCCTCTGGATACCAAGCCGTGAAGTCAGGCTGTTCAACGACCTTTACCTTTTGCACCAGCGCATGAAGTGCTGTATCGTTGAGTCGTTTCGACGAAAACGAATGAGGCGTGACCCGGCCATCACTCAACGCCACAGCCACGCAATAGGGAAGATTATGATCAGCGGTTTCTCTCGTTTTGGGACGCCACTTTTCCGGATCCCGCCCGATAATCTCGATGGCGACGTCAAAGCTTTCGACGACAATGTTCTTAATCTGAGACATGTCACAATGCCCTTCAGCCTCTACGATCATGTGCCGGATTTTCATCGCCGCTTCGACTGCCGATTGCGCGTGATATTCCACGGGGTACGGCTTAATATAGGTGTCCAAAATTTTAAACGAGGCTCCTCGCTCGCCGCCTAATGTTGGTAGCGACAAGGGGCCGGAAATGACGCGCATAAATCCTTTCTCGCCTTCGAATACGTCTAACGGGCCTGTCATGCCTCGTCGAGCAGCCAGCGTGGCAAATACCCCGTTCCTGGCTGCATTAGCAAACGCACAGGCTTTCCACAACGACACTTCTCCCACGCGGGTTTGCCGAAGTGCCCCGGAGGTGACTCCTGCAATGCTGAGTGCCTGTGCCATAGCTTCTGGCGACAGCTTCAACAACTTGGCCGAGGCCAACGCGGTGGAAAATGCTCCATAGGTCACATGATCCCAACCAAGCGGCCGGAGCGCGGCGGCATCACACAGCCGACATTGGAGTTCATAGGCAATGGCCATAGCCACGATGACGGATCGGCCCGAGGCATGACACATTTCTCCCACGGCCAGGCAGGCTGGAATATTGTCGGAGGGATGGGCAGGTTCTTTCGAAAGGTACGTATCGTTGCAATCCAAATACCGAACCAAAGTCCCATTCGCGAAGGCAGCTAACTCGGGGGTGGTCCGAACCTCAGTTCCCCACACGGACACCCCCTTCGGCAGCGGCACGGCTTCCGCTAAGCTCCTTGCCATTCGACAGGGAGGCGCAGACATCGCTCCATAGGCACAGCCCAAACTATCCACGATCCGGCGTTTCACTTCATGGACCACCTCCCTTGGGAGCTTGTTGAATGACAGCCGATGGGCATACGCCGCCAAGGTTTTGGTTAGCAACCCGTTAGACGCTTCGCTCACTGAGAACCTCTTTTTGCGTGATCCGTAAGGTGTGAGGCGTAAACACCTTCTTTTTTTTACGCTTTACGCATGACGGATCACGATTGTTTTTTTACCCGTTACCCATTACTCTTAACCCATTGCTCCATGAACCACTCACTCATCCCTCTCACGAACCAGTATCCACGACATCAACTCCGAAGGAATAGGTGCGTCAATGTCGAACGAGCTTCTTGTGCTTTCCGTTGTCGATCGTGTCGCCACGATCACATTCAATAATCCTCCCGTTAATCTTTTGAGCACACGGGTTTTGGTTGAATTGGGTCGGCTTGTTGACCGATTGGCAACAGATTCTTCCATCAAAGTCATGGTTATTACCTCATCCGGCCGGTTTTTCTGTCCAGGAGCGGACCTCAAAGAACTGCAACACATCGACACCGCTCAACAAGCAAAAGATGTGTCGCTTCGTGGTCAAGCCCTGCTGAATCGGATTGAACAACTGGACAAACCCGTTCTCGCTGCGATCAATGGATCGTGTCTTGGAGGCGGCATAGAATTGGCTCTGGCCTGTCATCTTCGTTTCGCCTCGCCTACGTCCTCGTTTGGTCTTCCCGAAGTCAATCTCGGTTTGATTCCTGGATGGGGGGGCACCCAACGCCTGCCCAAACTAATTGGGCTGTCAAAAGCCACGGAAATACTTTTGACCGGGTCACTGATTTCCGCCGAGGAGGCCCAACGTTGTGGCTTAGTGAATGCAGTGTGGTCTGAGGCCGATCTCTTGCCTCGCACACAGGAATTCGCCGTACGACTCACACAAAAAGGGAGCCTGGCCCTTCGAGCCGTATTGCGTGCCCTTCGGGCGGCACAGGACAATCCACTGGCTGAAGGATTAGCCCAGGAAGCCGAGCTCTTTGGCGAATTGTTTGAAACGAAGGATGCCAAAGAAGGCATCAATGCCTTCTTAGAAAAACGCCAGCCCAATTTCCAGGACAAGTAAGATCTCAATTCTTGATGAGACCCGTTTGTCGTAAGGCTCATGGCTGGAGTACTCCTATCCCGTAATGCGTAATGCGTAGAAGAAAAGACCTTCGTTTCTTACTCCTTACTCTTACCGCATCACGCTTCACGCCTTACGCTTCACGTCTTAACAACGGTATATCACGCCAACTTAACAATTCCTCACCAGAACGGCACAACGGGCACTCTGATTGCTCCCATTGGGGCATGTCCAAGGCGACGCTAAATAAAACGGGTATTGAGCTGTAAGCTCATCCATGAAAGGAAACTGACCGCTGTCTCGTCTCGCGAAGACCATCATGCCCACGACTGTCCCCCCACGATCGGTGACAATTTGGCCAAGCTTGTTGACGCAGTTGCCACGAGCGGTGACATCATTGAATGCGATGAAGTGCTCACCTTTCTGAATGTTTTCAGGTGGCACATCGGTCCCAATTCTTCCAGTTGTGGGATCAAAGGGGGCTGCAACAACACGTAGGGGAACTTGATTTTTCAGTCTGTTTGCAATTCCTTCCGCCAACAATCTCGCATCAGAATTGGGCACCATGATGCCATGGACTTTCTGATCCTTGTCTAACTTGGACACCCAATTGGCCATGTCCTGCACAATGATGTCGATCCGGTTAGGAAAATGAGCAATCGATTCAAACCGAAGATACGTACCTGTATGGTGACCAGAAGCAACTTCGAGATGGGTGTTGAAAAAGATTGATTGTGTCCGGCGAAACAGCTCGATCAGCTCACTCTCGGTTAAAAAAGAATGAGGTGATACATCAATCAGCTGTCGGAGCTTCGTCTCGACAGTGGGGTCAGCATACAGTAATCGATGATCGTCGATGACTTGAGCCAGTCTTTTCTCCGGGGAAGCCAGGGTATGCACGGTTTCCTTTCGGACGTGAAGCGAAAAGATCGTGAAGCGTAATATGTGAAGCGTGATGCGAAAAAATAAAGAATTTTTCACGCATTATGGATCACGCCTTACGCCTCATGCTTCACACATCACATCTTTTCATTGCTCCTTGGCGACAGGAGTTCGCAATATTCCAATTGGTTGAATCTCCAACTCGACAAGATCTCCAGGTTTCAAGAATTGATTCAATTCCAGCCCACAGCCTCCACCGACGGTTCCAGAACCAAACACCTCTCCCGGATATATGGTCTCGCCTCGCGAGACATGTTGAATCATCTGCGAGAATGACCAATGGATGCTTCCAAATTTTCCCTCGGACCACACTTCTCCATTGATCCGCGCGATCATGGTGAGGTCGTTGATATTGGGGATTTCATCAGGGGTGATGAGGCATGGCCCCAAGACCGTGCCAAAATCTTTTCCCTTCGCCGGTCCTAACCGACAGGCCATTTCTTGAAATTGGACATCGCGGGCGCTGAAATCGTTCATGATGGTGTACCCCGCGATATACTGCTCCGCCTCGTCCTTTGGAATATCCCTACCGGTTCGGCCGATCACACAGGCTAACTCCAGCTCATAATCCAATTTTTCCGTATTGAGTGGCCATGGAAGTTCCTCATCAGGCCCTAGGATCGTGTGCGGGTTGCCTTTGTAGTACACCGGGGCGTTATACCACTCGGGAGGGATAGGCTGACCGCGTCGTTTGGAGGTTGCCGCGATGTGGTCCTCAAAGGCAATAAAATCACGGAGCATCGGCACATGATTGAGTGGGGCTAACAGCCGAATACTTTGAACCGGATAGATAATCGTTTCCCCGTCCGGCCCCTGCCGGGCTTCGCCTTCTCCGGTGACMKMGACCTCGTCCTGGACGGCGTCGTCAGCGGCGCCGGCGTCCTGCTGGTCAACGCCACCGACGGCGACGACACCCTGACCCTCAACCGCGACAACGAGCTCGCCGGCGGCGTGTCGATCATGAACGGCACGGTTGTCGTCGGACACGACAATGCCCTGGGGCCCACCGCCCTGAACGTGGAGGGCGACGGGTCTCTTCAGTCCAACGACGACACGCTCGTGGTCGACAACAGGATCCGCATCCTGGACGGGATCACGCTGACCTTCTCCGGCGACAGCAACCTGGAGCTCAGCGGCAGGATCTTCAACCTGGGCGGGCTGCTCGTCGACACCGCGGCCGACGACGACACGTTGACGCTCAGCTCCCGCAACACCTACGCCGGCGGCACCACGCTCATGCAGGGCACCGTCGTGCTGGGTGACAACCTGGCCCTGGCCACCGGTGACGTGACCGTCGCCGGTGACAGCTCGATCCAATCGGATGCCGACACCCGTCGCGTCGGCAATAACATCGACATCGCCGACATGGTCACCCTCACCGTTTCCGGAAGCGAGAATCTCGAGCTCAGCGGCGTCNAWCTCGATCACCTCGATGCCATGTTCGGTGAGGCGCTGGTTTGTCTCGCGGTTTCGCTCGTAGGCGACCACCACCCCCGGCTCGATGGCGAGGGTGTTGTGACCGTCGTCCCACTGTTCGCGTAGATGCCGGATCGCGTCTCCCTCGGCGGAGACGAACTCGAGGTCGTCGTTGCCGAGCGCATCGCGTAGCGCCCGGCGCAGTGAGTCATAGGCCGTCACGTCGAGCGTGCCCTTGTCGGTCTTCGAGATGAGGTTGCCGTTGAGGTCGTAAACATAGGTGAAATCCTCGTCCTCGGTGAGCCGGTTGGCGGCGTCGTGCACCGAGGGCGTGACTTGCTCGTCCCGCAAAAGATGGTTGCCCACCGGGTCGTAGTCAACGGTCTCGTCCGCCGTCGCCGGCAGCGGGTGGGTCGCCTGGGTGACCCGSCTNGAGATCGTCGAGATCGYMRCGCGCATGGAGGAACTCTTGCGCAGTGGCGAGCCGCGTTTGACGTGGCATGACGTCAGCTCGATCGCATTTTGGGCCGACCGCGTGGGGAAACCGGATGTCGATGACCATCCGGGTGGAGTCGTCACGCGGTTGATCGGTGCCATCGGTAGCGCCCGTCATCGATTGCTCTTGCAGACGCCATACCTAGTGTTCACCGATGCCACGATCGAGTTCTTCGGCATGCTCCACGACGAAGTCGAGATAACCGTTCACACCAACTCCCTGGCCTCCACCGACAATTGGACATCGTACGCCCACTCGATCCGGCAGCGGTTCGAGATGAGCTGGTCGGCGAGCGGAACATCAACCGCAGCCCGCTTCCTATTCAGCCCGCGCACCCAACTGATGTGTGTAGAGCAACCGCCCGTCCGAGCTGATAACGCGGACGTCGAACTCGAATGGAAGGTCGCGTTCGCCGTAGAGCATGTTTTCGAACTCGATGCGCTCGAAGCCTTGCTCCGTCGATTGGGCGACCACCTCATACGTGGCGTTGAGAAGGCGAACCGAAATCGCGCTGTAGTTCAGGAGGTAGATATCGACGAACCTGCCCAGGAATACCTCGTGGCCTTCGCCGCAGGCTTGCAGGGTTTCCACATCATCAGCCGTCCACAGGCCATGAAGCGGCCACGAATCGAAGAGCTCGGAGTTGCCTCCGTTCCAGTGGAAAATCGATTCGTTGAGCGTGGCCCGAAGGCGCTCCTCGTCACTTCCGGCGTGGCGGGGCGAATTCCAGATCTCCTGGCGCTGTTCCGCTTCGCTCGGCCGCACCCAGTTTGCTGACTGCGTGCACACCGCGAAGTCGATGGCCCTCCCGTCAGATGAGCCGTT
>LXTH01000172.1 GCA_001643555.1 Nitrospirae bacterium SPGG5
TTGCCTGACTCACCACCTGATCAAGGTATTGCGGAACAGTGTTTGGAAATTTCAAAACGCATCCGGGCTTCGGTTGACTCCATTCTTGAGTAGCTTGCAGAGTGGAAAGGACGTCCTTCCCACTTTGTATTGGCAATCCCGATATCCTAGCCCCCCGCGTTGGGCGCGGCTTCGCTGTCAGGCTTCATTAGGGATTTCGGAAAGGAGTGTTTGAGCCCTTCGACAAGGCTCAGGATAGACTCCGCGAGTTTCCGAGCCATTTAATTCGATCCTGTGGCGGAGGAACCCCCATGGGGCCGCGCACGGGCGAACCTGGTTTTGGGTCCTTTTGCCGAAACAAAATGGCCTCGTCGTGTGGGGACGAAACCCACATAGAAAAAATTGGTAGGCCATGCCCACCCTACACAACGCCTTCTCGATAACGTCAATGCAGGTAACGTAGTGCTTGGATAAAGAGCTACGCGTATTGACTGTCCTCTATCTTGCCTTTATTCTAGTCCATATGGATGTGATCACATGAACACTGCTCTTCGTTTTACCTACCAAGACTACCTGCAACTTTCTGAAGACCGTCGATACGAAATCGTGGATGGAGACCTCTACATGGTTCCTGCGCCTATTCCCTATCATCAAAAAGTGTCACGTAATATTGAATTCCAGTTCCACCAACATGTACTAGCACACGACCTTGGTGAAGTATTTTATGCGCCCTGTGATGTCCTACTCTCCGAAACCGATGTGGTCCAACCAGATATTTTGTTTATTTCCAAGGACCGCCTCTCAATCATCAAAGAAACCAATATCCAGGGTGCCCCTGATCTTGTGGTCGAAATCCTTTCTCCCGCCTCGGAAAAACGCGACCGGGGGGCCAAGCAAAAGCTCTATGCTCGTGCAGGCGTTACTGAGTCTTGGATTGTCGATCCTACGGCCAAAACGGTAGAGGTATTTTCCCTTGGAGAAGCAGGCTACGAACGAATCAATCTCTTCAACCATGGGGATACCCTTCGCCCTCCACTGATTCCAGATCTCTCTATTTCTCTATCTGCCGTCTTTTAGTCCCTTTGGTTTGTCCAGGGCTCTTCAGTTTCACGTCAAAAGCCTTGAACTGGTTCCTTCACAATGTAGAATTTCCGCCCTGCCTCCTGCGTTGGGCGTGGCGGAGGGATCCCCGTGGGGCCGCGCACGGGCGAAAATGGTTTTGGTCACTTTTGCCGAAACAAAAGTGTCTCGACGTGTGGGGACGACACCCCACTTAAAATATTCTACCTTTTCCTTTTCCCTCAGAACCTGTATGATCTGAAATCATGAGATAGAAGTCTTCTTCCTCCCCTGACCCCTCCTTACAAAAGAGGGGAAAAACAAAAGAAAATCGTTATATACAGCCAGTTAGTACATTCAAGTTTTCCTTTAGTTTTCTAGGTATGCAGCAATCTCAGACTGCCATTACGCCAGAGGTGATTCGACAGCATGGGCTGTCGGAGGAGGAGTATCAGCAGATACTCACGCACATGGGGCGCGAACCTAATATTACCGAGCTTGGGGTGTTTTCGGTGATGTGGAGCGAGCATTGTTCGTACAAAAGTTCGCGGGTGCATTTGAAGCGGTTTCCTACGGAAGGGGAGCGGGTGGTTCAGGGGCCAGGGGAAAATGCTGGGGCTGTGGATATCGGGGATGGGCTCTGTGCTGTGTTTAAAATGGAGTCCCATAATCACCCTTCGTTTATCGAGCCTTTTCAGGGGGCGGCGACGGGGGTGGGCGGGATTTTGCGCGATATCTTTACGATGGGTGCCCGGCCCATTGCACTTCTTGATTCTCTCAGATTTGGCGAATTGGACCGGCCAAAGAACCGACATTTGGTTAAAGGCGTGGTGTCCGGAATTTCCTGGTACGGGAATTGTATCGGTGTGCCGACGGTCGGCGGGGAAATTGTCTTTAACGACATTTATGCTAAGAATCCTTTAGTGAATGTCTTTTGTCTCGGCATTGTGAAAACCGATCAATTGCTGCGTGGGGCGGCTGAAGGGGTCGGGAATCCGGTGTTGTACATTGGGGCAAAGACCGGGCGAGATGGCATTCATGGCGCGACGATGGCCTCCGACAGCTTTGACGATGCCTCAGAGAAAAAACGTCCAAACGTTCAAGTTGGCGATCCCTTTCTGGAAAAATTACTGTTGGAAGCATGTTTGGAATTCTTAGAGCAAGATCTCCTTGCCGGCATTCAGGATATGGGCGCAGCTGGCCTGACAAGTTCATCATGTGAAATGGCCTCACGGGCAGGGACAGGGATTGAGTTGGAGTTGGCTGATGTCCCGCGTCGTGAGCCCAACATGACGCCCTATGAGCTGATGCTCTCGGAATCACAGGAACGCATGCTGCTCGTGGCCAAGGCTGGCAAAGAGGATCAAGTGATTGCCATTTGTAAAAAGTGGGGAATCGATGCGGCGGTGGTCGGCAAAGTCACCAGCGATGGGTTTGTACGCATTAAAGAACACGGAAATGTGGTGGCTGAAATTCCTGCCAAGGCCTTGACCGATGAAAGCCCAAAGTATGAACGACCGCTGAAGCCACCTGAATATCAGGACATCTTGCAGTCTTTTACCTGTGACAATCTGCCTGATGTGAAAAATGCCACCGAGGTATTGTTGTCGTTATTAGAGTCGCCGACGATTGCGAGCAAAGCATGGGTCTATAGGCAATACGACCATATGGTGGGCATCAATACTATCGTGCGCCCAGGGTCTGATGCCGCGGTGGTGCGTATCAAGGGGACCCACAAGGCTTTGGCCATGACCACCGATGGCAATAGTCGCTACTGCCTTTTGAACCCTTATATGGGTGCCACGCTGGCCGTAGCTGAAGCAGCCCGCAATTTGGTGTGCTCTGGGGCTCAACCCATTGGCGTGACGGATTGCCTCAACTTTGGCAATCCCGAACGGCAGGATATCATGTGGCAGTTTGTGCTGGCGATTGAAGGCATTGCCGATGCCTGCCGGGCGTTTAATGTCCCGGTGGTGAGTGGCAACGTGAGCCTCTACAACGAGACCAATGGCCTGTCGATTTATCCCACGCCGATTATAGGGATGGTGGGGCTCATTGAGCCGGTTGACAACGTCACTACCCAATGGTTTAAGAACCCTGGCGACTGCATTATTGTGCTCGGCGAAACCAAAGAAGATTTAGGTGGAACTGAATACCTGAAAGTCGTACATTATCGTGAACAGGGGAGTCCGCCCTGGCTCAATTTAGAGACTGAAAAGACACTCCATGACTGCCTGCTGCACATGATTCAGCAAGGGTTGATTCAGTCGGCGCATGATTGTTCAGACGGTGGCTTGGCTGTGACGMTYGCCGAATGTTGYTTTTCGCCYCAGGTRGCSGAAGGYAAGGYATTGGGCGCCAMTATYCACCTTRAGRYTGAGGGGYTAMGAKTGGATGCYTTGCTCTTTGGAGAAAGCCCMTCTCGTGTGGTACTTTCKGTGTTGCCGGAWTATGCGGAYCGSGTCKTAGSCCTGGCYAMAGAACGTGATGTGCCTGCWGCTRTYATTGGAGAAGTAGGCGGGGAAMACCTCGTCATTGAGGTTGCCGGTCATTCCTCAACGTCTGGAGGTCAGATACATGCGGCTGTTTCCCATTTATTCGATCGTTGGAATAACAGCTTGGAACGCAAGCTTCACGACTAAACCTAAAGTTAACTTAAAGTTGAACTTGAATATTACGCTCTTATGAAAAATCCTTCTCACTCCACCAATCCTTTTTCGTTTGAAACGCTTCATTCTGATCTCATCATGCCGGATAAGTTCCATGATGAATGTGCAGTCTTCGGGATTTACGGGCATAAGGAAGCCGCCAATCTCACCTACCTAGGCTTGTATGCGCTTCAACATCGGGGCCAGGAAAGTTCCGGTATTGTGTCTTCGGAGGGAGACAATTTTAACGTAGAAAAAGGCATGGGCCTGGTGGCCGATATTTTCACCAAAAAAGAAATCCGCCGTCTGCGTGGGAATAAAGCCATTGGGCACAACCGCTACTCAACCGCAGGGCAGAGCCACCTTCGCAATGTGCAACCGATCACGGTCAATTTTGCATTTGGCAATTTGGCGCTGGCCCATAATGGCAATCTCACCAATGCCGAAATGCTCCGCAGCGAACTTGAAGCCTACGGGTCAATTTTTCAATCAGACTCGGACAGCGAAGTCATTGTCCATCTCATCGCACATTCAAAAGGCGATACCTTCCTCAGCCGATTGGTAGAGGCGTTAAGTATTGTCCGGGGCGCGTATTCGCTCACCTTGTTGACGGACCATGAATTGATTGCCGTGCGAGATCCGTATGGCTTCCGCCCATTGTGCTTGGGTCGCTATAAAGGTGSCTGGAYTGTGGCCTCGGAAACGTGCGCGTTTGATCTGATTGGCGCGGAGTTTGTCCGCGAAATCGAACCCGGCGAGATAATCGTGGTGAATGACAAGGGGYTCACCTCTCATCACCCCTTTCTTATGCCTGAAAMCCCAGCCAAATGTGTGTTCGAATATGTATATTTTTCGAGGCCCGATTCGAAAATYTTTGGCAATTMYGCGGTGTATCCCGTGCGGAAAGCCTTRGGSMGGCAGTTATCAAAGGAARCYTACRTACMRGCYGATATGGTGATTCCCGTGCCAGACTCTGGCSTRCCMGCAGCCTTGGGCTWTGCCSAAGGGTCGGGRATYCCYTTTGAAATTGGRTTRACCCGCAATCATTAYGTSGGRCGKACATTTATTGAGCCTGAGCAATCGATTCGCCACTTTGGTGTGAAACTGAAACTGAATGCGGTGCCAGATGTGTTGGAGGGGAAGCGGGTGGTTGTGGTTGACGACTCGATCGTACGGGGAACGACCAGTCGAAAAATCGTTAAAATGTTGCGGAATGCCGGGGCAAAGGAAGTACATATGCGCATTAGTTCACCACCTACCATTGCGCCGTGTTTTTATGGGATTGACACGCCSACMCAAAAAGAACTSATTGGYTYSAGCCATACGRTCGARGAAAYCCGTAAATACATCACYGCCGACAGTYTGGCCTACTTGAGYTTRGAGGGCATGCTCAAYGCCGTCCCAGGCCGCAACGATCATTACTGCCACGCYTGCTTCACCGACAAATACCCCATTCCCTTCACYAAAGCCGAAGAACTTCAGCTTGGACTGTTCGACGGGAACACGTCTACCCGTTAGCNATTACCAAAAAWTTTTGTTGYGTAAMGTTCTGGTYGCCACATCAAGTYCRGCTACCATCACAYGAGCTMRYGTCAATCCAAACGAGGAAGACACCGGCTCCAGCAACACCTCCTCCACATCATGCGKGAACCCTTGGTGAGGTAGGTGGTCWRTWSAWRCWYRMGGNANKAGCCRYRMYKAWGNYSCRCMAKYGWTSYKMCKGMMRAAAGAWSACMSRTKKCCAGATAGGTGGGCACAGAAACAACAAAATAAAAGCCATGGGGTATTGAATGTGGGTCGGCCCCGGTCCGTAGAGAGAATAGAGTGGATTTWTYTWTANGGCACCTCTAAAAACSGTCCTTTTCCGTGATGGCGGCGTCAGCCGCGTGCTCAMATCCTCMTGTATTCGCCCATRCACTCCGGTTTTCCGCGCGCGGCTTCCTTGCCCTCACNMAAAATGCCTGGTTTKTAGAGGTGCCCTTNTNARTRKSANTGCMCAGGCATCATTGTCGGAAGCTGGGCCAAATCCAAAATTTGCCTCAGGGCACCAACAGGATTCACTAAACAGAAGGCAATATTGAGTAGCTTGGCTTGCTCACAACCTACGACAAGCATCCCCAGCCCAGAACTATCAAGATAGGTCAAGCCTTCCATATTGAGAACGAGTTTTCGGGGGAATTTTCTCTTTGGCTTCCTTGAAGGCCTGTTGAAAACCTTTTCTCGCCTCATACACAACTTTCCCACTCAGCGAAAGAATATTATCCAGACCAACGACTCGTTCGGTTATTTGCATGATAGCTTTCTTTCCCCCTCAGGCCAGCTGATTGGTCTTTTCAGTCTGTAAAGCTTTTTCCAGACGGTTCCACTCATTTTTTATTTTGGAGAACACCACATCCGAACCAGCCACCGTCCCGTGCCGACCCATTTCTTCCAATTTCAAACACCACGCGGCGAGTGGTTGGGCGCCCATGTTTCCGCACCCCCCTTTAAACGAATGGGCTGCGTTCATCAGGGCGTCAGGATTTCCTTGCGTCATTGCCTGTTCAATGGCCTCAACATGGCGAGGGGCATCCTGCAAAAATTGATCGATGATCGCATCGAGGAACCCGGGATCTTCATCCCCACCCAATTTCCGAAGGTCGGCTAAGACCGCTCGATCCAAAGGAGGATCAGGATCATCCTCAAGGATCGTGGATGAAATCGGTGAAGCCAAATCGGATGGCGCAGAACCTTTATCCTCAGCATTCACCCCTAACAAGTCCCCCTCCACACGGTCCAATTCTTCAAGAGCCAGTGGAAGCCACTGTTGAAGCACCGCTTCTAATTCCTCACCCCTCACCGGCTTAGACAAATACCCATCCATGCCAGCCTCCAAACACCGTTCACGATCGCCTTTCATGGCATTGGCGGTCATGGCGATGATGGGAAGGTGTCGTTCGTCTCTCGTATCTCGTAACTCGTCGTTTCTGAGAGACGTTTCACGTTTTCTGATCTCCTGCGTGGCTTCAAAGCCATCCATCTCCGGCATCATGCAATCCATGAGGACGAGATCATACGGAACCCGTGTCAAGGCTTGGATGGCTTCATGACCATTGGCCACCACATCAACGGTGTATCCCAACTTGGCCAACATCCGCACAGCGATCTTTTGGTTCACGGTATTATCTTCGGCCAACAGAATCTTTTTGCGAGCACGCCCAGCTACCTCGGCCACACTGTACTTGGTAATCAAGACCGATTCCGACTCGAACTCCGAGCCCGACCCAGTCTCGGATTTTCCCATCACCAGACAAAGCACTTGATACAGTTTCGTATAATGAAGCGGCTTAGTCAGATACCCATCAAACCCTGACTTCTTCGCAACTTTGGCATCGCCACGTTGGGCGAACCCGGTGAGCAACACCAACTTGGATTGGGACCCGGCTGGATCCTTCTTGATCATGCATCCCAACTCTAAACCATCCATCTCGGGCATGTGCTTATCGACCAACACAATATCAAAAGGATCCCCATCATGGGAGGCCGCCTGAATCTGAGCCAAGGCACTTGATCCGTTCCGAGCCATAGCAGTTCGCATTTCCCAGGCCTGTAAATAATGGGTGAGAAACAGTTGGCTGGTGGGGTTGTCATCCACGACACAAATCCGAAGACCTTGTAAATCAGCACGGGGGACCAAAGTTTGGGAGCCTAATGATGGTTTTCTCAACCGAACCGTAAACCAAAATACACTCCCACTCCCGAGTGCGCTGGACACACCAATCTCTCCGCCCATCATTTCCACAAGTTGTTTACAAATAGCCAAACCCAAACCCGTCCCGCCATATTTCCGAGATGTCGAACTGTCAGCTTGGGTAAATGCTTGAAACAACTTGGCTTGCTGATCTGGGGAAAGCCCTATCCCTGAATCGGTCACATCAATTTGCAGCACCACCTCTGATTCGGATTCTTCCCGGTTCGTCACTTGAATACTGACCTCCCCGTGTTCCGTAAACTTCAAGGCATTCCCCACAAGGTTGGTCAGCACTTGACGAATACGTCCGGGGTCACCTTGGAGGATCTGGGGCACATCGGCATACGTGATGCCAATGAGTTCTACCCCTCGGGCCTGAGCCTTCTCCGCAAGAAGATCTAACACGTCCTCCATCGCCTTCCGCACATCGAAATCTATGTACTCCAACTCGAATTTGATGAGAGCTTTGCTGATTTCGGCTTCGAGCTGTCCCTTAGTCCGCTTCATCACTACCTCAGACCCCCACCGTCTTTGGTCTTGCACCGCTTCGGAGAAGACATCCGCGGACGAGAATATCTGAAAGATACTTCACTTGCCCTGGTCGTTCAAGTCCTTGTAGGCTGGGAGTAACAATGTGGTCGAATCAGCTACCGGCTTCGCCCTCGCGCCTGCTGCTTGTCCTGCTTGAGGCAGGAGAAGGCTTGGCATATGCTAGGGATTTTCTTCCGTCGTAAGCTCTCCGTTCGGGGGGGGCCTAAGTCCTCGGGAATAAAAGCTTATCCGGCAAATCTATGAGAGACTAAGAGGGGCGGCGGTAGTCTTTGCGCTCCGTGTGTACGATCCGAGAAGAGGGGGAAGTGAGGCAAAAGCCAGCACGCCCTCAAACTCCTTAGAGGGCGCGGAACAGGTATAGGATTGCCATTAGAATGAAAAGGCCGGC
>LXTH01000243.1 GCA_001643555.1 Nitrospirae bacterium SPGG5
ATTTTGCTCCTCAATCGAAGAGTCAAAAGTGTGTTTTCGATCGCTACCGAGCTGTTTTTGGTCAATGGGGGAAGTCGGTCCAGTTTTGCTTTGATGATTCAATCTTGTGTTTTTATATCAAGTTACCGATGTAATGATTATCGAATTAGGGGAATTTTTCATAGAATGGAGTGCCTGATGGGTCAGCAAGGGTTTTGTTCGGGCCAATAGATTGGTGTGAATCGATGGGGAAACTTACCCGTTTCCCCATTTGAGTTTGTTGCGTAAGACGTCGTAATAGGTGCGGTCTGGGAAACGAATCAGGCGGGTCTGATGCGGGGATGCACTGATCAAAATCGAGTCACCTTGATTCATGACAAATCCAATCTGACCGTCGAATATGGCTCGAACTTCAACCCCATTGGTCAGAGCGATCTCAAGAGAGACGTCACTTGGGACGAGAAGAGGGCGGTGGGTCAACGTATGTGGGCTAATTGGGGTGAGTAAGAGCGCCTTTAAGGAAGGATCGAGAATGGGTCCTCCAGAAGACATGCTATAGGCCGTGGACCCAGTAGGAGTAGACACGATGACCCCATCGCCTCGTAAGAGGGTGACAAATTGTTTGTCGACCTGAATGTGGGTTTTAATCATTCTTCCAATGGTACCCTTGCTGATCACGATATCGTTGAGTGCCGTGCCCTGCTCTTCACGACCATCATGGTGGGAAATTCTCGCTTGTAATCGTAGGCGGTTGTCGAGGAAGAATTGTTGAGTGAAAACTTTTTCCAGTGAGTCATATAGATTCTCAACCGTGACCTCAGTCAGAAATCCCAAGCCGCCCATATTCACCCCAAGAATCGGGGTGCAACGTGTTTCAACCAAGCGGGCGGCACTGAGCATGGTCCCGTCACCTCCGAGGACAATGACCAGTTCTGATTGTGAGGCCAGTGCTAGATCTCCGTGGGAATTGTCTTCGTGGAGGAGTGCTGCGGCTGAGGAACCGAGTACGATGGTTTTGTTTTGGGATTGAAGCCAGCGCACCAATTGCTTGAGTACCGTTTCTAATTCCGGGAACTGGGGTTTCGTGAGAATGCCGATAGTGTTCAAGATCGACTCGTCATTTTACGAAAAGTGGTTGTACGGTGGGAAGAACAGGCGCAGTTCATACATATCCCTTTGGTCAGATACCTGGGGACCTGAACCAAAAATTGTATCCAGTGCAGCTGCTTGAGTCAATCAAAATACGTGGTCGAACATAGAGGCTCTTGACGGGGCTCGATGATTATGAAAACCTAGGGATATAGAGTAGTGGTACAAGCTTGACAGTGTGAATAGATGGTGGCTAGAATTTCATTATGTCAATTTAGGGTTGGTCGTTAGCGTACGCGAAATTTTCTTGCCCTGGAGGAGGGGAAAATGTTCGAACGATTTACGGACAGAGGCCGAAAGATCATTATCCTGGCCCGCGAAGAGGCTGAACGCCACCAGAATGACTATCTGGGCACGGAGCATCTTGTGCTTGCTATTCTCCGTGAATCGGATGGCATTGCCCTCATGATCATCAAGAAAATGGGGCTGTCTCCTGAACAAATCCGTTTGGAGATTGAGCGGAATTTGCCAAGCGGCGGTACCACCGTCACGTTTGGAGAAATTCCTTTTAGTCCTCGTGTGAAAAAAGTGATCGAATATGGTGTCGAAGAAGCAAGACTACTCGGGCACAATCATATTGGCAGCGAACATCTTCTCCTCGGGCTCCTTCGAGAAGAAGAAGGGATCGGCGGAAAAGTGTTAAGAAGTCTTGGTGGAAATCTGTTGACAGCCCGCCAATTGACCGTCACCTTCCTTCGAAAATCAGGTACTCGTGAACGAGACAAGAAAAGCAGCACTCCAGCCCTTGATGAATTTGGAAGAGATCTGACTCAGCTCGCTCAAGAGTCTCTGCTAGATCCGGTAATTGGTCGTAGCGATGAAATAGAGAGAGTGCTGCAGATCTTAAGCCGGCGTACAAAGAACAATCCGGCCTTGATTGGAGAATCGGGTGTGGGAAAGACGGCCATCGTTGAGGGGCTTGCGCAACGGATTGTCTCGATGGATGTCCCTGATAATTTATTAAACCGACGGGTTATTGCGTTGGATCTTGGCTCGTTGGTTGCCGGCACCAAATATCGTGGTCAATTTGAAGAACGCCTGAAAGTCGTCATGAAAGAAATTGTTCAAGCGGGCAATATCATTTTATTTATTGATGAGCTGCATACATTAGTGGGAGCAGGGGCTGCGGAAGGGTCTATTGACGCGGCGAATATGCTCAAGCCAGCCTTGTCACGTGGAGAAATCCAATGCATTGGCGCCACGACATTGGATGAATATCGCAAGCACATTGAAAAAGATGGTGCGCTCAAGCGGAGGTTCCAATCAATTTATGTGAATCCTCCATCCATCGATGAAACCATTAAAATCATTCACGGTTTACGAGATCGATATGAAGAACATCATGGAGTGGAATATTCGGATGAGGCCGTGATAGAAGCCGTGAAACTCTCCGATCGATATATCACTGATCGGTTCTTTCCTGACAAAGCTATCGATTTGATCGACGAAACGGGTTCACGAGCCAAACTCCAATCGTATGCCTTGCCCCCGGAGTTAAAGTCCTTAGAACAGGAATTAAAACGTGTGGCTCGTGAGAAGGAAGTAGCGATTGGTCTCCAAAATTTTGAAGAGGCCGTGAAGTTTCGGGAAGAAGAAGAACGTCTTCGGAAGYTGTTAGAGGATGCCAARCGCGATTGGAAAAAGAAACAAGAGAAGGATAAAMCAGTTATTAGGGSCGAAGATATTAGCTTCGTGGTCTCCAAGATTACGGGCATTCCCCTTTTCAARCTTGAAGAAGAGGAATCGGAAAAGCTYCTTCACATGGAGGAGTTCCTACACAAACGGATTATTGGTCAGGACGAGGCCATTTCCGCAGTATGTCGGGCTATTCGGCGGTCTCGTGCCGGGTTGAAAGATGCCCGTAGGCCGATTGGGTCCTTTATCTACTTAGGCCCAACCGGTGTTGGGAAAACGGAGTTAGCGAGAGCCTTAGCAGAATTTCTCTTTAATACCGAGGATTCTCTGATCAGAATTGATATGTCCGAGTATCAAGAAAAATTTACCAGTTCGCGGTTATTTGGTGCCCCTCCTGGCTACGTCGGGTACGAAGAAGGTGGACAATTAACCGAGAAAGTGCGGAGACGTCCGTATTCGGTTGTCTTGTTTGACGAAATTGAAAAGGCCCATCCAGACATCTTCAATGTGTTGCTCCAAGTCCTGGACGATGGAGTGTTGACCGATAGCTTGGGCCGAAAAGTCGATTTCAAAAATACGATTCTTGTGATGACCTCAAATTTGGGAACCAAGTTGATTCAAAAAGGTGTCTCGCTCGGATTTCAAAAAGAAGATATAGCCGACAGTCGAGAGCGTATGAAGAGCGAGGTCCTTGATGAGTTAAAACGTACTTTCAGCCCTGAATTTTTGAATCGTGTTGACGAATTCGTGGTCTTTCATCCTTTGGAAAAAACGCACCTCATTGAGATTATGAATATTCTGATTAAGGAATTGAATCAACGGCTTGCTGATCGGGATGTGGAGTTGGATGTTGAAGAAGAAGTCAAGCAATGGCTCATTGAGGAAGGATATCAGCCGCAATACGGGGCGAGACCAATGCGGCGAACTCTTCAAAAGCTCTTAGGTGATCCGCTGTCAGAGGAATTGATTAAAGGGCGATTCAAGGACGTGCGGAAAATCAAAGTCGTACTCCGAGACAAAGTCCCCTTCTTTATCGAGGAAGAAGTTATGGTGAGTGTGTAACCTGAATGACCTGTCGCCTGTGACACGATATTATTGTGTAAGACAGAGAATGACCCTCATGGCCGACGAGCGATGAGGGTCGTTGTTTTTTTATAATTAAATACCTTCCTTCCACCTGARTGATTYWGCRAAATCATTCCAACGCTTTGGACARAWCATCAGCAGAACGTGGATACATTCTRGGGATTGAAACCTCGTGCGAYGAAACCGCTGCTGCGGTGTTATCGCTGGACGGGGTGTTGTGCTCCAATATCGTGGCTTCYCAACATGAAGTGCATCGACGATTTGGAGGGGTCGTMCCCGAACTMGCTTCGCGGAAACATWCGGAGCAAATYGARGATATTGTTCAGGAGGCCGTTCGTTGTGCAAAGATCAATTTGGCAGATGTCAAAGCCATTGCCGTGACCCAAGGCCCTGGTTTAGCTGGTGCCCTTCTGGTTGGGGTGAGTTTTGGTAAAGCCTTGGCCTATGCGCAGGGCATTCCCTGGGTGGCCGTGAATCATCTTGAGGGACACCTGGCGTCGGCTTGGGTGGAGCAGCCAGAGCTCGGCACACCATGCGTGATTTTAATCGTATCAGGCGGACATACGCATTTATACTTCGTGCCACAGCTCCAGGAATACCATCTCATTGGCCGGACCCTGGATGATGCCGCAGGAGAAGCGTTTGATAAAGGGGCCAAAATGCTTGGGTTGGACTTTCCCGGTGGGCCGGCACTTGATCAACTAGCGCGTTCGGGAAATCCTCAGGCGGTTCGGTTCCCACGGCCGTACCTGAATCGAGGCGGGTTGAACTTTAGTTTCAGCGGACTCAAAACTTCCTTGTTGTATTACCTCAGAGATCTAAAAAAAAATGGTCAGGAATGTGTTCTCGCCGATGTGGCGGCGGGTTATCAAGAAGCGATAGTCGACGTGTTAGTTGAAAAAACCTTTCGTGCCGTTCGTTGTTACAAGGTGAAAACGGTAGCCGTAGTTGGCGGGGTCTCAGCCAATAGTCGTCTTCGGGCCGTACTCAAGGATCGGTCGGCTGAATTCGGAGTGCAACTGATTGTGCCAAGCCTTGGATTGTGCACGGACAATGCGGCGATGATTGCCACAGCAGGACTTTGGGCGTACGATCGAGGAGATTTTGCATCCTGGGATGTGGATGCCAAGGCGAATCTTCAACTTAGGAGGCTGTCCGACATTAGGGATCGTCGCGAGATTGTGCGGGTTTGAGTCAGATGTTTCAATTGTTTGAGGCGAATAGTGAGACTATTCAACGAAAACGGSGAAGGTTGAAAAAGGCCGTMCAGCAAGGCCGCAGGGTTTCCCGGCCTTCGTAGCCAAAGGCTACTTCGGCGGAGTAGGCTTGGCGCGCGGAGCGTACACGGAGTACGTGAGCAMGCCAAAAGCCCGAGAACGCAGCTRGSGGCCTTTTTCAACATTCCCCGAAARGGATCGGAMGATCTGGCCACATCCAGCACGCCCGCAGTAGATCAGTCTAATCTTGGACAGGCACCTAGGNTTGCGCCAAGAGCTTGCGTAGACTTTTGTGGTTCAACTGCTGTTTTCAGGTTTAAAGGAGGGTCAGTCYATCCCGGATCCTACTGGACATCTGAGTGGACTCAAAGCCAGCCAATTGGCACGCCTCGCTCGATTCTATCGGCGACGAATTCCGGTTGAGCGTATTATCACGCCCGAATTAGCACGTGCAGTAACGGAATTGTCACACGAGATGCGTCGGCAAATTGGTTTTTTGATTAACCGACGAGGAGTGATTGAGTCGGTTATCGTCGGTACCGATCGTCAACTCGTGATTCCTCTTCTCGCGCGTAGCCGATCTGGCCCTCGGTTGTTGAGAGGTGTTCGCTTTGTTCATACGCACCTCAAGGATCAGCCTTTAACCAAGGATGATTTAACCGACCTCGCCTTGTTGCGTTTGGATTTGATGGTCGCGATTGGAGTAGGAGAACATGGAGAGCCAGCGCATATCTCCGTGGCTCACCTCCTTCCGCCAAACCCTGCAGGAAAGTCCTACGCGGAATTAGGGAGGACGGCGTTTCATTCTTTTCACATGGAATGTCAGGAGTTCGTCCAATCCTTAGAATCGGAAATCACTCAAGAAACCCCCTCGCTTCGAACGACGAATGATCGGCCGGGAGCGTTGCTCATCAGTGTGTTTTCAAGAAGTCCTSTTGAGCAAGAAGAACGACTCGAAGAGACCAGGCAACTCATGRTCTCTCAAGGGATCGAGGTCTTAGGAACTRTAGARCAACGCCTAKTGAAGGTGAATCCMAAATATGTCCTAGGRKCCGGAAAGTTGACCGAGGTGATTATTCATGCTCTCSAGAGCGGCGCGGAAATGTTGATTTTTGATCGAGATCTCACCCCYACCCARATTCGATCGATTTCMAAAATGACCGAAATGAAAGTTCTGGATCGCACGCAGCTTATTTTAGATATTTTTGCCAGACGGGCACATTCCCGAGCCGGAAAAGTCCAGGTTGAGTTGGCTCAGCTGAAGTATGTGTTGCCGCGACTCTCTCAATCCAGTACAGCCTTTTCTCGATTAGGTGGTGGTATTGGGGCGCGAGGCCCTGGGGAAACCAAACTGGAAACGGACCTTCGGCGAGTTCGGGATCGCATTAGTCATCTTGAGTGTCAATTGGAGTCTTTGAACAAACAACGGATTCAACAACGGACCAAGCGTACACGCAACCAGATTCCGGTGGTGTCGATTGTCGGCTATACCAATGCAGGGAAATCCACCTTGCTCAATGCATTGACGGGTAGTCAGGTATCGGTCGAGGATCGGCCGTTTGAGACACTCGATACCGTGAGCCGTCGCTTGCGATTGCCCATGGGTCGGGAAGTCATCATTACCGATACGGTCGGGTTTATTCGTGACCTGCCGCAGGGATTATTGAAAGCCTTTCGAAGCACCCTTGAGGAGTTGCATGATGCGGATTTATTGTTGCATGTCATCGATGCGAGTGCCTCGGATTTTGATCAGCAAATGCAGGTCGTCGAGAACATTCTCTCCGAGCTAGAATTAGACCAAGTGCCACGAATCTTTGTGCTGAATAAATGTGATCGGTTACAGCCCCATGAAGTGGAATCCCTGTGCCGCCGGAACCAGGCTGTGGGAGTGTCGGCCCTTCACAAAGAAACACTGCATCTTGTTCACTCGGCCATTGCCGAAGGGTTGGGATGGGCGGCAGAAGCCCAGATCCTGGATGCGGTCGATGGCGAAGCCGAAAGTCCGTTAGTGCCTGTGACACCATAACTTTGACAAAATCGCGCCCAGATTTGGGTCGGATTTGGATGGAACGATTGAGGAAAAGTCGAGGCATCGCACGGCGATGTTGAGGCTTTTTCGATTGAGACCCGTTCTAAGATGGCCCGAAGACGGGATGCGAGATGTCAAAGTTATAGTGTCACAGGCACGTATGCTCGGCTTCTCAGGCCTAAAACTTTGGCGAAGTAACCTCGAAATTAACTAAGAGGGACTATTGAATAATTTCCAAAAAAATAAAATGTGGATTGTCGCCTAGCCCCTCAAGTGCCTGGAGGAAAGGGGGCTGTCCAAAAAGGCCCGTCCAGCAAGGCCGCAGGCCCTTTGGCGCGCGGAGCGTACACGAAGTACGTGAGCACGATAAAGGGCCGAGAACGCCGCTGGCGGACTTTTTCAATAGCCCCATTATTGTGTGTCCGGAATACGATACGTGAGCTTAGGCCACACCGCGATCCCTTCACCATGTTGACGAGCGGATTCAAAACCCTCGACAACCAATACAGCCCGCGCTTGGAGTTGCGAAATCATCTCCCCCTCGCCTGTGATGCCAGTAAATTTTCCCGTGCCGCCGACAAGCGTAAATGGCCCCGCGCATCCCCTGAGATCCCCCGTACACGTATAGTCCGCATAGATGCGATCGCCATCTGAATTAGTAATAACACAGTGGCCTTGGCCGGATTTCTTCCCCGTTGTCAGATCCACTTCCACAGTGGCAGGGCACACAATCGATGATGCATGCAACACTCCTTCTCCCTTGTCTACGAATATCGTCCCACTATACACCGCCACCATATACACGCGATCGTTGCCAATGGGAAACGCATGACCCTCTCCCGACCAGGGCGCCATGGCCTGAATCACTCCTTCCTCCGCCACCGCGAAGGTACCAAAACCGAGCAGACCAAATCCAAAGATCGCGTAGGCGAGGTTTGCCAGCCCGAGAAAACAGGCGATGTGACCCGCGCGGTGAAACAGTTTCGGGCTCGTGTCGATCGCTCTCAGGCACGTTGCCAACGCCGCACAAAACAACACGCCACCAGCCGATAGACTGGGAAGGCCGAGGAATGCCGGTACCACGACTCCCATGAACATCGCCAGTGCGATCGAAATCCTCACGGGCGTTCGCGCGCGCTGAGTCATCTCTCTCACGCGCGCGGTGGAGGAGCGCATCATCCGCCGGG
>LXTH01000146.1 GCA_001643555.1 Nitrospirae bacterium SPGG5
CTCTTCCGATCTTTGATACGAGTTCCACTAGACAACGCCTCGCAGTTGTTTTTGCGAACTGCTTTGGTGGATGGACGTTCAGTGAACCTCAGCTCGGCCGCCTAGCGGAAGGTGGTAGAAAACGCCTTAGCCCTTTTCAGGCAGTAGCGTGGTTCCCTGCAGCCGCCCAGGGTCGTTTCACGATCCGCTACCAGCTCCAATGGCAATCCCTGCTCCGGGAGCAATTGGAGGCGATTCTGAGCGTCGCCCATTTGGGGGATGTGCGGCTGATGTTCCCGTTGATTGTCAATCTGAATGTTGGCGCCCATTTCGGTGAGAATATCGAGGATACCGGTTCGGGCTGGATTTAACCCGATATTAGGAATCCTGACCTCTGAATCTGGAACAATCGAGGCCCCGACAATGAAAAATGCCGCGGCGGAAAGATCCCCAGGAACGAAAAGGTCTTTAGCCTGAAAAGATTGCCTGCCTGTTACACGGATCGAATTCCCCTCCACCTCAAACGGGATGCCCAAGAACCGAAACATCCGCTCGGTATGGTCGCGGGATTGCAACGGCTCGGAAAATCGTGTGTCCCCTTCAGCAAAAAGTCCGGCCAACAGGACTGCGGATTTGATTTGGGCACTCGACACGGGGGAGACATAGTCAGATCCTTTTAATCGCGAACCCGTCACGGCCAGCGGAGCTAAACTCCCTCCTTTCCGTCCTTGGATGTGAGCGCCCATGAGTTGAAGGGGTGTCACAATGCGGCCCATGGGCCGACTCCGCAAGGAGGCATCACCGGTCAGGACCGTGAAGAACTGCTGCCCCGCTAACACTCCAGTGAGGAGCCGAAGCCCGGTACCGGAATTACCACAATCCAAAGGTTCCGCAGGCTCCGTGAGCCCCCACAATCCTTTTCCAGAAACATGGACTTGGTCGGGTTCAACTTCTATTGGAATTCCCAGCTTCTGTAATGCTGAAAGGGTATTCAAGCAATCTTCGCCTCGACAATAACCACGGATCGTCGAGTCTCCCTCAGCTAGGGCACTGAGAATCAGAGCCCGATGGGTGATCGACTTATCCCCTGGAACGTGAACGGTTCCGCGAAGAGGACCTTTGGGTGTGATGGTCAGAGAACTCATTTCAAGCGTTGCCGAGCGTCGCGGGCTTTGGCGATTTCGCGTTCAATCCCGGAGCCGTCGTGCTCTTTAATATAGGTCTTCATTCGACCCAAATGTTGTTCAAATGCTTCAATCATCGGAATCAGATTGTCCCGATTCCATAAAAAAATGTCTCGCCACATCTCGGGTGAACTAGCCGCAATCCTGGTCGTATCTCGAAGTCCGCCACCAGAAAAATCCAACAAGTCCGGATCACCTTTGGTTTGTCCCTGCAGATCGTTGAGGGCATTCATTAAGGAAAAGGCGGCAACGTGGGGCAAGTGACTCACGGCTCCCAAAACCCAATCGTGTAAAAAGGGATCGATCGATTGCACGATCGAACCCGTTGCTTCCCAAATCTGTTGAATCTTGTGTAACGCCTCAGGATTGGTTTTGGTCGTAGGGGTCAACAGGCACAAAGCATTCTGATACAAATCCAGACATGCCGCCCCAACGCCGGACGTTTCTTTCCCAGCAATTGGATGCGCACCAACAAAGTGAACCCCAGCAGGCAAGAGCGATTCTGACTGCTCGACGAGTGGTCCTTTCACGCTTCCCACGTCACTGACAATGGTTCCTTTAGCCAGAAGCCCGCCCCATTTTTTCAGGTGCGGGGCATAGCTTTCGACCGGTGTGGCTAAAATCACCAGGTCGGTTCCTGGCATGGCACGTGTAGGGTCTTGCTCGTACCGATCGATAGCGCCAAGCTTGATGGCCAATGCTAAGTTCTCAATTGTTCGGCCCACACCGACGACATGATCGGCCAGTCCGTCTCGTTTGAGAATCATGCCTAGAGATCCGCCGATGAGGCCGACCCCGACGATCGTAACCTGCTTAAAATGTACAGTCATAAAGTTATTTCAATTAACTTCCGTTCTCTCAGCTGATGGCGAAAATCCGAATCTCGAATATCGAAATCCGAAACAAATGAGAAGGACCAAATGGAAAATTTCGAATTTAGGATTTAGGATTGGTTTCGGATTTCGATATTTGGATTTCGATTTTATGGAACGTATTGGGAATCACTTTAGATTACAATTCTCGTCCCACGGCTTCGGCAATTTTTTTGAGATCGCCCATGAGTTCTTTGAACCGGTGAGGTTTAAGGGATTCTTCGCCGTCGCACATGGCGCATTCTGGATTGGAGTGGACTTCGATCAATAGCCCATCGGCGCCAGCGGCAATCGCGGCCTTTGACAGCGGGGCCACGAGATTCCACTTACCGGAGGCATGGCTGGGATCCACGATCACAGGCAGGTGAGACAATTCCTTCAAGGCCGGCACTGCCGAGAGATCCAAGGTGTTGCGATAATGTGTTTCAAAGGTTCGAATGCCGCGTTCACACAGCATGACGTTCCGATTCCCCCGCGACATGATGTATTCCGCCGATAATAAAAATTCTTTAATCGTGGCCGACATACCGCGTTTTAACAAGACCGGCTTGTCATATGCCCCCACCTCTTTGAGCAACTCGAAGTTTTGCATGTTGCGAGCGCCGATTTGAATAATGTCGGCTTTTTCTAAAAACACATCGGTGTCACGAGGATCGAGGATCTCGCTGACTACAGGAAGACCGGTTTGCTTCTTGGCCTCGACGAGAAAGTCCAGCCCTTCTCGGCCCAACCCCTGAAACGAATACGGTGAGGTCCGCGGTTTGTAAGCACCGCCCCGTAAAATACATCCACCCGCAGCTTTTACTTCCTGGGCAATGCCGACGGTGATTTCCAATTTTTCCACGGCACAGGGTCCAGCCATAATCGTGAGGAGCTTCCCTCCGATTTTGATCCCATCGACATCAATGACCGTATCGTGTTTTTGAAATTCCCGGCTGACAAGCTTCCAAGGCGCCATGATCGGAGTGACACTTTCAACGCCTGGGAAGACACTCAAGGGTTGGTTGTCCAGCAGGCGCTCATCCCCAATCACCCCGATGATGGTGCGCTCTTCGCCTTGAGAGATTTGCGATTTGAGACCAAGTTCTCGTAGACGATCCGTGACATGATCAATGTCTTCTTCTGTCGCTTGAGGTTTAAATACGATAATCATGAGTAGTGTTCCCCTGGTCTGATGGGAGTCCCTTGAAAAAGCTTGCCCCGAGCGGAGCCGAAGGGTCTGGCAGCTGCGTTCTCGGGGCTTTGTCGTCCTCACGTACTCCGTGTACGCTCCGGGCGCCAAATCCCCTGCGGCCTTGCTGGACGAATCTTTTCAAGGGGCTCCTGAAGTTCATTGTTCGATAACTTTTTTGAGTGCCCTCAAAAATCGAGTGTTTTCCTCGGGCTGACCGATCGTCACGCGAATCATGGAGCCGCGAATGTGACGAACAATCACCCCTTCCTTCAGCAGATGATTGAAGATGTCATGCCCATCCCGACCGGTATCAAAATATAAAAAGTTGGCTTGGCTTGGGATCGGTTGGAACCCGAGATCACGGAGTTCTGATTCAACCTCCGCCATTTCCGATTCATTGAGCACTCGGCTGGTGGCCACATGTTCGTCATCCCCTAATGCGGCCAGGGCGGCTTTTTGAGCGAGGGCATTCGTGTTGAAGGGATTCCGTACCCGGTGAAGGTAATCCACAATTTCGGGTGTGGTGACCCCATATCCAATGCGCAACCCGGCTAATCCGTAAATCTTGGAAAAGGTCCGAAGGACGGCAACATGCCGGTTCTCTCTGACATACTGAATGGTATCCGGATAGTGCGGGTGCCGTACATATTCATAATAGGCTTCATCAAAGACCACTATGACATGACCTGGGACGTCCGCCATAAACGCTGCGACTTCATTTTTGGAGATCATGGTCCCCGTGGGGTTATTGGGATTGCACAGAAACACTAATCGCGTTCGATCCGTGATGGCTTTGGCCATGGCGGGCAAATCATGACACCACTCTTTTAAGGGCACTTCTTTGATGACTCCATGCCCACCCATGACCGCGAGTTTGTACATCACAAACGTGTGATCCGCCATCACGGCTTCGTCACCAGGAGCCACAAAGGCTTTGACCAAGAGGCTAATGATTTCATCCGAACCATTACCGACGATAATTTGGTTCAGCGATACTTTGAGGTGATCCGCTAAGGCTCGGGTTAAATGATGGGCACCGCCATCCGGGTAGAGATGCAGTGTTTCGGTTCCTTTACGCAACGCCGCAAGAGCCTTGGGAGAAGGGCCAAGGGGATTCTCATTCGACGCCAGCTTGACGGCTCCTCGAATGCCTAATTCTCGCTCCAATTCATCCAGGGGCTTCCCAGGTGAATACGGGACTAATTTGGCAATGTCGGGGTGAACGTGGAGGGACATTTCGTATCTCGTATCTCGTCGTTCGTATTTCGTCGTTCGTATTCTTTTTTTTTACGAGATACGAAATACGAGAGACGAACGACGTTTTTTTCTTCCTTAGGAATGCATAGGATAGGAACCAAGGATTTTCAAAAACAAGCATCGGGATTTTATTTCATCGACAGTTCGGCGAATCCGATCATCATTGATATGGCCTTCCACGTCCACGAAGAAAATATATTCCCAGGCTTTCCGTCGAGATGGTCGTGATTCAATCTTGGTCATATTGATGCCGTTTGAGGCAAAAGGCCGAAGCAAATCGTACAATGCGCCCGCCTTATCCTTGACCGACAGCATGATCGAGGTCTTATCTTTTCCCGTGGGATCAGAGGCATGTTTGCACAGCACGAGAAATCGWGTGAAGTTRTTAATGTTGTCTTCGATSCGCGATTTCAAAATTTTCAAGCCATACATTTGGGCTGCCAGCTCAGAGGCGATAGCTGCGGAATCCGGTTCGGCCRCGCAYTTTTCCGCGGCACCTGCCGTACTGGGYRTTTCCCGAATGGCAACGTGAGGGACATGGCTTTCCAACCAGTTYCGACATTGRGCCAACGCATGGGGATGTGAATAAATAGTTTTGACCGAATCGACGGTGTCCGYTTTGGACATCAAGTGAWGRKMGRMWKMKYGYMRYRYWKSSMMAKAGWNTMGNTCWMGKTGGWMKCSRTKAACATATCCAGGGTGTAATTGACGACCCCTTCCGTTGAATTCTCAATCGGAACCACCCCGTAAAGAGCCCGCCCACGTTCGACTTCATCAAAGACTTCTTTTATCCCACTAACCGGAACGTATTCAGCGGATTGGCCGAATTTCCCCAGGGCGGCCAGGTGCGTAAACGTAGCAGAAGGACCCAGGTACGCAACAGTCTGTATACCTTCAAGGGAAAGGGATGCCGACATGATTTCCCGGTACACCGGACGAATCGCGTCGTTGGGAAAGGGCCCGGTGTTCAGTTTCGTCAAACGGTCGACAATGGCTGCTTCACGCCCTGGGGTATGAAGAAGGGCATTGGGGTCCGCTTGCCGCTTGGCCTTGCCAATGGCAATGACATGATGCGATCGCTCGTTAAGGAGCCGGAGGATTTCATCATCCAGCCGATCAATCTCCTGACGGGAAATTTCAATGTGTTGTTGTTCTGACATACGGTGGTCTGAGGAAAAACACAGTATCGGTGAGCATACGCAGAAGCACCCATCTTTGCAAGAAAGTGCAGGGCTTGGTACCACAATTTCGTCGCTGGTTGCTGGTCGCTCGTCGCTCGCATCTCGTATTCGTGAAGCGTGAAAGGTGAGGCGAGAAACGAAAGGGGTGAAGGAAAAACGTATCTCGTGTCTCGTCGTACTCCTGACTCCCTCACTATTTTCGTATCTCGTAAAAAAAGAAGGGTCATCTCCAAAGTGAGTGAGTGATTATGGGTCGTTTTTCAGATGGGCTTGAGCAGACAGTGTAGGACTTTCAGGCGGAGATACTCCTCACGCGTAACCCATACGCCCTTCGTGGAATCACCCGGATCTTATTGGTGAGTCCCTCCACGAAACCAAGCGAGACCTTGTTCGCGGGTGTGGCCTAGGCGGCACTCCCATCCCCGTGCCGCTCGATCATCTCCGCAAAGTCCTCGTAGGGTTTGAGTCGCTGCCCCTTCAACGCGGCCTTCCAGTTCTCGAAAAACCGCCTGGCCCAGCTTTCGATCTGATACTCCCATCACTGGCCGAAGGATTCCTGCAGCAGAGAGGCCATGTGGAGTTGCTTGTTGGCGCGGAGGAGTTTTTCGAGTGCCATYCGCCCCTCAAGGGTCAAGGTCTTCTTTCGTGNNANTNNAGTAGGGTAGACTTCTGCCCCATGCTAAACGACCGGTCCTTCTCGRCCAGCCGCYYGTATTCCTGTTTGCGCACCGNAWCGAGTGCCTGGCCCARGGGCCTCATCACGTGAAACGTGTCATACAGGATCGCCGCCCGAGGCGCCTGCTRCACGGTCGAKGYCTCGAAGGCCCGCYMCATATCCATGAYCGCCAGCTGAATACMGGCTGTTTTCTTGGCCGCCAACCACTGCGAGAAAAGATMCRGGCTCTGCTCGGAGCGATCGACGCCCCCGACCCAGATCGGCCGCCGCCTCACMRAWMRGRAGARMSRCSYSWAGRRAAMSASWGYRSMTMTNGGTSSNCGCCKKAWMRTYMCTTAAGCGAATATCCGCGATCCATAACCGAATGCACCTAGTTAATTAACTTAATGCACCCAGTTCATTAACCGAATGCCAGTACATGCCAGAGAACCCACTTAATTTTAACTTTAAATGTACCGAAATATAAATCGAAAACTTTTGGGGCTGTACCASMKARMTCNKRMAMTSTTTNYCTNSASGNACRYKMKWMMGANYCKTKTAAGTAAATCARAGCNAGMTCATTTAATTGAACATTKTGTGGYCGGAACAACAGCCAGATGTGCAGCCGATCTGGCGARRGTCAATTRCAATACAGCAGYCTATTTTTACCACCGCCTRCGCGAAATGMTTTGCTTGGCGAYGGAGAAGGCAACGRCTGTGACCRRAGAAATAGAACKGGATGAACGTTACTTTGGCGGCATCCGAAAAGGTAAACGRRGACGGGGAGCTGYCGGTAAAGTCCCGKTCTTTGGAATCCTTAAACGTGGCGGCAAGGTCTACGCACAGGTTATTCCAGATGCAAAGAGCCAAACGCTCATGCCCATCATTCAGGAAAAAATCCAGCCTGATAGCATTGTCTATACAGATTGCTGGCGCGGGTACAACGTGCTGGATGTGTCAGCGTTCAAGCACTATCGGATGAATCATTCGAAATTGTTTGTCAACAAACATAAGCACATCAACGGGATCGAGAATTTCTGGAACCAAGCCAAGCGACATATGCAAAAATTTAATGGTATTCCTGTCAAACATTTTCCTTTATTTTTAAAGGAGTATGAATGGCGATTTAACAACCCCAATCCCAAAACACAATTAAGACAATTAAAACAATGGGTTAAACATTATATGGGCTAATTATCTGGTACAGCCCCTAACTTTTTAAATGAAACGACTTAAGTTAGGAGCCTATTCGAGATTAGCGATCGTCACGAGGGTGTGCTGGTTTGAGTCAGATTTTTCGATCGTTTGAGGCGAATAGTGGGACTATGCAACGAAAACGGGGAATGTTCAAAAAGGCCATCCAGCAAGGCCGCAGGGCTTTTGGCGCGCGGAGCGTACACGGAGTACGTGAGCACGCCAAAAGCCCGAGAACGCAGCTGGCGGCCTTTTTCAACATTCCCCGAAAAGGATCGGAAGATCTGGCCACATCCRGCGCAWTCACAGTAGATCAACCTAAATCTCGGGCAGCCTCCTAGTATCGGCCTATGCATATTACTCGACGAAAAACTCGTCAAATTCAAGTGGGATCTCTCAAAATTGGTGGAGACGCGCCGATTTCTATCCAATCTATGACAATCCCACATCCACGCGATGTGGCTGGATCACTCGAACAGATTCATCGGTTAGAAGAGGCAGGGTGCGAATTGATCCGGGTGGCTGTCCCTGATATGGATGCGGCCAATGCCCTCCCTAAAATCAAAGCCCAGATGACGGTGCCCTTAATCGCGGATATTCATTTTGATCATCGTCTGGCTTTGAAGGCTGCCGAGGTTGTGCAGGTTTGAGACAGATTTTTCGATCGTTTGAGGTGAATAGTGGTGACTATTGAACGAAAAGGATCGGAAGATCTGGCCACATCCGGCGCAATCACAGTAGATCAACCTAAATCTCGGGCAGCCTCCTAGTATCGGCCTATGCATATTACTCGACGAAAAACTCGTCAAATTCAAGTGGGATC
>LXTH01000045.1 GCA_001643555.1 Nitrospirae bacterium SPGG5
GGCGATCGTTTCAATAGACGTTTGCATCAAGACGCTGAGGGGACGATACACATCATCCAAATCTCGGATGGGGCCGGACTCTGCATACACGAAATAACGGACCAGGTCACGAATAGAAATCAGCCCGACAATTTCTTCACCTTCCGCGACGCAAAGATGGCGAACGCGATGTTGTTCCATGATATGGCTGGCGTCAAGCATGGACCTGCTGCTTGCAATTGTGTTCAAGGGGCTCGACATGACTTGAGCCAGGGGAGTCGTGAAGTTGGCGTGATCGTCAGCCATCACTTTGCGGACCAAATCCGTTTCCGAGACCAGCCCCACGATAGGTTGTTGATCGGAATCCGGACCCTTTCCCTGAACGACCAGGCATCCGATACGCTTGGTCGTCATGCGGTCAGCGGCCTCCAGGGCACTAGTCGTCTCGCTGACCATCTCAAGATCCCGTTCCATAAATTCTTCAATAGTTACTGGAGGTAGATCACTCATACCGACATCCAAATTAGTTGAAAGGTTGGTCAAAAAGTTGAGGCCGAATGTTTTTACTGGCTCTGGTTGCCAAAGGATGGAGTACTATAGCATAGGTGCCTTGCCTGATGGAGGCTAAGGGTCCGTCACGACATACCCGGTACCATTGGGAGGCCCAGATTTGTGATCGGGGCGAGGCGCGACGAGGGAGTATCGTGGGACGATGTGACCGAGAAGCAACGACGCCCCGGGCCAAAGATTGGCCTCCCCGTAGGGCCGGGACGCTTTTGGGCTGCGCCGGCGTCGCTCATCGCTTCCATACTCCCGGTATGCGCGCTCTTCGCTCCTTGGCTCGCTCCAAAATCGTCTCGGCCAATTGTCCCGGTTATTTCGTGACGGACCCTAAGAGCTTGCGCGGACTTTTGTGATCCAACTGCTGTTTCTAGGTTGAATGGGGGTCAAGTCTTGACCTACTTTCTGACCCCCTATCCCTTGTCCGGCAAGGCGCGAGGACTGCGCATACTTCTCTGTATGGGAATGTTGAAAAAAGCCGCCAGCGGCGTTCTCGCCCTTTTGCCGTGCTCACGTACTGAGAGTACGCTCCGCGCGTCAAAATGGCTGCGGCCTTGCTGGACGGACCCTTCGGAAAGACTCAGGGCATGCTTTTTTGAACATTCCCTTCCCCTGATGCGAGCTGGCTTACCTGGAGCATCTATGGGTCATGGACCTGAATTATTCAACAGACCCCTGTATGGAAAGGACGAGCAATGCCGCCAGACGGGATGGATCGACGCCCAAACAAGGGAAGTTATTCTTGCGCGAACCCTAAGGGATGAGTCAACCGATTTATCATCCAGAGGCCTTGGGCAGCGGCCTTGGGCTCACTTGTGGTAGACCTGGTCATTGGCAAGGCTTCGAGAATGGAAGCTGGTACCCGACGGATTTTCCCTTGTGTATCCACAGTCACAAGTGTGGCGGAGCCTTCTACCACCAGGCGTTGACTCTGTTGTTCACGAATGGTGTGTGCAAAGAGAAGTGCGGTTTTCTTTGACGTGGAAACCGTGGTATCGATGTGTAAGATCTCTCCATAGCGAGCCGGGGATCGGTAAAATACTTCGGCATGCGTTACCAAAAACATGGTGCCTTGTGTTTGTAATTCCGCCACAGATAATCCATGCGCGGCTAAATACTCGGTCCGTGCCCGCTCAAAGTATTTTAAGTAGTTGGCATAATAGACGACCCCGCCACAGTCGGTGTCTTCATAGTAGATTTTGATGTCCATGGGACTCTACAATGTCATGGTGGGAAAGCGGGGAAGCGAGGACTCGTTTACCTTTGTGATCTTCAGCACTAAGGTGTAGAGCTGATGAAACCGTTCGATCTTGGTCGTGTGAAACCCATGCCCTAACACACTCTGGTAGGCTGAGTCCCAAAGCGTTTTCATTTTTGTCCATTCAGCGACAAACGTTTGACCCATGGRATCGCCAAGTCCGGCCAAGGTGCGAAATTGKGCAGGGAGCGCRAKTTTRTACTTYCCATCGRCATCATCYAACATGCAGGTTCGGCACRAYTCCTGGAGKTCCTGAGGCAGTTGMTCTACCTGRACATCCCATGTTTTYACATTGAATTGTTTCACGAGCYGGTGCTGGGCAAAGGCTTCGAGGCYRCGTAGGATGGTCAGCATGGCGATGTCAATCTGGYGGTCCCGTTCCGCMCGACGTTTGGCATGAGCCAGGAGGTCRTGGGCGATGGGCAATTTYACATCGTGAGGATCTAGYACAAGACKTTCCAAAAAGYTGGCATTGGTTTTTATGGAGCCGAGRACGGTTGATAGTCCWGGAGGYCCGCCCCATACCGARGCCAATTCCAATGCTTTATGCGAGGTTTTGAGCTTGTCCCAAGCTTCCCGGTAATGAAAGGCTTCCCAAAGGGCATAGCCTTCTGCCACATCGCACAGCGCATGATATAGCGGCTTTAAGCCTCCACTCACCAACCTTTCAATGTGGCGAAATTTCTTGGCTGCGGAGGAAAACGCGCCTTGGTTGAAGAGAAGACAGGCCTCTTGTCTCGCCTGCTGGGCTTCTTCATTCCAAGGATTACTTTCTTCCCATACTTTGGGCTCGCCTCCTACTATGACAGTCTTTGCCTCGGATGATGATCCATCTGATCCCCTGAGTTGAACAACCTTTGACGTAAATGGACGGCTGGCCAAGGCGACGGCTGCGGCCATGGCTGGGGTGGCTGTGCTAAAATCCATGACGAGTTCGCCAGGCTGGACGCCCCATGTTTTTAGGATGTTCGGAAGGTTTTTGGTGATGGCTTGGTGTGACTGAACAAAGCTATCAGGGTCAGTGGTGAGAATCCAATCCCATCGCTGAGGCATTTTAGTAATCTGTGGCTGAACCAGAGATTCGATGATATCTTTTTGTGATTCCGGCAGGAAGAAGCAGAGCAATTCCGGCGACAGGTGATTAATGCAAGCTATCGCTGGAGCAGGGTCCTCGCCTAAGGCAAGCAGTAAGGCTTTGGTGTGATGATCAGTAATCATGGCGATGCGATGATAGCACCCTCACTACGGGTGTTCAATGAATGATGTCGGTTGTGTTTTCTTGAACGTCTGGTCTAGAATCCCGCCTGATGAACCGAGAGCACGTTGAATAGTGATTTCGTGAAAGTGGCGAGGTCAMAAGCCAATTTGYCCAAGTGTACGCTGACCRMATTGCGAAGGTCGCTRYACTCATTGKCGCAAGTCTTCAAACCAGGGRAARAGTCTTACGCTTTGAAMATGTYAGTCGTGATGATCAAGTCCGAGCTCCCTTGCCARCGCTATGTTTGGCATGGAGATGTCNGKCCTGGCCTGYATTGCCTCATGATGACGAGTTCGYCGATATAYTCSYYTGGCGTGAAATAGTCGAAGAAAAACTTTTTRCCAATGCCTCGTAAGACACCCTCCCCATCCATCGCCCCCATCGATGTTTCCCGGCTGAAGACGTATCCTTTGAAAACCCGACATAGCAAGGTCAAGGTGTCGGATTTTTCCGTGCCCTGGCGGCGAGGGGGATCATTTGCTAAATTTCTATCTGGGCTTCCGGATATCTTGGCGGTCAAAACCCTTCGGGCGTTGACCAAGGCCATAGCCCAAGCACGACGTCGTGGACGGCCCGTGATTTTTGGAATGGGCGCTCATTCGACCAAAGTGGGCCTGAATCCTGTATTAGTCGATCTTTTGCGACGGGACATCGTTACGGCCATGGCCTTTAATGGTGCGGTCGTGATCCATGACTTTGAACTGGCGTTGATGGGGCATACCTCCGAGGACGTTGAAGCCGAAATTGATTCAGGGCGTTTTGGCATGGCGGAAGAAACCGGCCGGATGATTAACGAGGCCATTGTCGAAGGGGTTCAAGAGGGATTAGGACTGGGAGAGGCCGTTGGGCACTATATCCTTCGTCGTCGAAAACAATTTCCGAATTGGAAAACCAGTCTCTTCGCGATTGGAGCAAAGCATGGTATTCCCATGACGGTTCATGTGGCCATTGGTACCGACATCATTCATATGCATCCGGCGGCAGATGGGGCTGCGATTGGCGAAGGCTCGCTCCGTGATTTTCGCAAACTGACTGCGGTGGTGTCGCAGATGGAGGGTGGGGTGTATCTTAACCTGGGCTCGGCTGTCTTATTGCCCGAGGTCTTCCTCAAGACTGTGACGTTGAGTCGGAACCTGGGACGGCCTTTGAAGCATATCACCACAGCCGATATGGACTTTTTACCGCATTATCGCCCCTTGACCAATGTCGTGAAGCGTCCCACGCAAAAAGGCGGGCAAGGCCTGTCGTTAACTGGACATCACGAAATTATGTTGCCCCTCCTGGCAGCGGCGGTGATTGAAGAGCTGAAAGGGTGAGTTGGTAAAATAAATAATTTGTCATGTGAGTAGGCAAATTTTTGGTCAATAATCTACTTGACTCCGACCAGCAACCCTTCTACCTTGAATATTGGTTTCTACCTTCATTTTTTCTTCCGTGATCCCAAAGCTTGCGCATTATGTCCACGATGAATAAAAAAATTCTGGTTGTTGACGATGATCCTGATATCCTTCTGATGTTGACGGACCGATTGGAAGCGTTAGGCTATATCGCCGTGGCTGCTCATGATGGCGAACAGGCACTCGAGTGCCTCGAAAGCGAGGAACCGGGGCTGGTGTTGCTCGACCTCGAAATGCCTCGGCTTTCGGGGATACAGGTGCTGGAGCGTTTAAGCCAGACCAAGGTTCTGGAGCAGGAGGGCGGAACCAAAAACTGGATTTGGGAGGGGGACAGCATGCATCCTCCCATTATCGTCATGACAGCTCATGGAACTATCCAACGAGCGGTGGATGCTATGAAATGTGGGGCTTACGATTTTCTGACCAAACCGCTGGATGTCGATCATCTTACGATTGTCATAGAGAAAACGCTGGAGCGAGAGTCTCTCAAACGCCAGGTGGCCTATCTGAGGCAAGAGGTCGAGTCCCGGTATAGCACCATTGTCGCGACTACTCCTCAGATGCAATCGCTCATTGACCTGGCGAAACGAGCGGCCAATTCTGATGTCACCGTGCTGTTGTTGGGTGAGAGTGGGACGGGCAAAGAGTTATTCGCCCGGTCTATTCATCAATGGAGCACTCGTCGCAGTATGCCCTTTGTGATCATCAATTGTGTGGCCCTCCAAGATACCTTGCTGGAAAATGAACTCTTCGGCCATGAAAAGGGTGCGTATACTGGGGCCACGGCTCTTCAAAAAGGAAAAATCGAAATAGCAGACGGAGGAACGCTGTTTTTGGATGAAATTGGGGATATGACTCCGGAACTTCAAGCCAAACTGCTTCGGTTGCTCCAGGATCGAGAGTTCCATCGAGTGGGGGGAACGAAATTAGTTCGTGTGAATATTCGGGTGCTGGCGGCGACGAATCGTGATCTGACGAAAGCCGTGAAGTCTGGACGGTTTCGAGAAGACCTCTATCATCGCCTCAATGTGGTGAGTTTTGCCGTTCCCCCTTTAAGAGATCGGCCTCATGACATTCAACCGTTGGCCGAACTTTTCCTCCAACGATCGGCACGCGAGTTGGGAAAACCTGGCATGCATCTGACCCAAGAAGCCGTAGCGACGATGCAAGCGTACTCCTGGCCCGGGAATGTCAGAGAGTTGGATAATGCCATTTCTCGTGCGGTGGTCTTAAGCACGGATCCGGCCATTGCCAGTGAGCACCTTCGTCTAACCGAAGAATTTCGACAGACCTTACCCTCTTCCGATAACCTCACCTATCATGATGCGATCGATCAGTATGGCCGTTACCTGGTTGAACAAGCTCTTCAACATGCAGGTGGGAATCAAACAAAAGCGGCTGCAGCCCTGGGCCTTCAACGATCCTATCTTGCTCGGATGGTCAAGCAGAAGAAAATTGAGGTCAGCGATATGGGGGAGTCTGTTTAGGACACCTTCAAAAAATAGCGCCGCTACCGGGACGGATTTGCCTTATCCCAACCAGCCTAAAAACTTTGATCGTGGCCATGGATTGTCCATCCATGACGTGTCAGGCAATGGCAACTTGGAGGCGTCTTCAACCGTCAACCATCCGACCGGCAATTCGAAAAAAGATTTTGATCCACGTCCAGTTATCCAGCTAATCTTTTTAGATGCTTCGCTTGTTTCTGCCACATCCAAGGTTAATCGACAATCTTGCGCCACATAGGCCAGCACCGTTTGATGATCGCCGTCTTTCCAAAGTTGTGGTGCAACCGAGCCATCAACATTCACGGGCTTGCTCATGCCTATGGCTTGCGCCGCGGCAGTGAGTTTGATGGGAAAACCTTTCCCGCAAAAGAAGTGAAACATCATGTCTACGTGGCCCACAGCCAACGCACGGCAATCATCCCTTTGGCCTGATTCTTCTGCCAAAATATCGAAATCGAACCCGAGCCCATTGTGCGTGACAATGGTATAGCCAGCGTGTGATTGCATTTTGAGATGTTCAACCAACGCCGTTAAATCCTGCGGAGTCATTTGTGGTGCGGGCGACCCGTCATCCTTGTTGGAATGAAACGTCACGGCGGCGGATTCATCGCTACACCACGTCGCCGCACACGTAATACCAAGTGGCCGGTGATCATGTAAGTCACCGAAATCTTTGGGCAAGATTTTTGCCGTTTCAAGATCAAAAGCCAAATACTTACGGGGCATGTTTACACCTTCCTAGTTAAGCTTAAGTTAAGGGGCTTAAGGGATCAGATTATGAGTTAATACCTTTTGAGCCATGGCCACACGCGTATCGAACTCCCGGGTCTACCTCAACTTTCCCACACAACGATTAATCCCACGTCATAGGGCGGACCAGAAGGAAGTTAAAGTATTAAGGGCACCTCTAAAAACCGTCCTTTTCCGTGATGGCGGCGTCAGTCACGTGCTCAAATCCTCATGTATTCGCCCATACACTCCGGTTTTCCGCGCGCGGCTTCCTTGCCCTCACAAAAAATGCCTGGTTTTTAGAGGTGCCCTAAAGATTATGCGTCACCGTTTGAAGAATTCATTTTAATCACGCCTCGCACAATATAATGAAGCCCAGATGCGACAGTCAAAATGCACATCGTATACAACAGCGGGGTCAAGAGCTCGGGATCAAACTGGCGGGACGAAAAGGCAAGTACCAAGATAATGTAGGCTGACTGAAACAAGGTCGTCGCTTTGCCCAACACGGAGGGAGAGGCATCAATTTTCGTGTCCGTCACCCGGGCAAGCAACGTACCCGTGAGCAAAATAGCATCACGGCTCACCACCACAATAACACTCCAGACGGGCACAAGGCTTAACAGCGAAAAGGTAATGAACGTGGTCATGAGCAGCAGCTTGTCCGCAAGTGGATCGAGGTACGCGCCAAACTGCGTCTTTTGATTGGCCAGTCGGGCGATAGTCCCATCCAGCGCATCGGTAATCATCGCGACAATCAGCGTAATCAACGCATAGTCATAATGCTTATATACCAAAAACCCGACGATTACCGGAATCAACAAAATCCGCAAAATCGTCAGCGCATTGGGGATGTTCAGGGGAATCACACCGGCCACCGAAAACCGCGCATTCATCACATCTGATGCTGGTCTTTGTTTGTCCATCAGTTCAAGCCTAAGGACGGGAAGTGGGTAAGTCAACAGGAGAAAAAATCTGCATCAAACCAACAGGATTGAACACCAGAGTTCGCGTAGGCAGACAAGCCGACGCAGGAACAGAAAACTTACACAGACGCCCCAGCCTCTAAAAGGGGTCTAAAAGTCTAAAAGGGTCATTTAAAAGGGGTCAGACTCGATTTAATAATGAAGCGTGACTGGTTGAGTGTGGGGGKKYAWTWAATCGAGTCTGACCCCTTTTANAAKGAMTACATGTGGCTTTGTCACTCAAAGAGAGGGAGAAGCCCTGTTTTTGAAACATGGAGGTGGAATGGCTCAGGAAGCTTGTTCGATTGTAGGTGGTGAGCGGGGTGGCTCGGAGTTTGTGAGCATGGGTTGGGGTTTTTCGGAATCTGATGCGCCTTGGACCGTAAGGGGCTTCATGGCATTGTGGTTGCTAGGGGGATCGGCGATTAGTGCGGGATAACCAGTGTCCATGAGACCTCCATTGTTGAAATGTGTGGTTCCGTACCCTCTTTCATTAATTCTCGGATGAATGTCGTGATATGTAAAGGGCAATCACGACAAAACTTTCATTGTTTTAATAAGCACAAGAGAAGGGGGATTCGATAAATGGACCATCAAAGATGGCATTTGACGGCTACTGTCTTGCGCCCTTGACCCCCCTTGCGTGGAGTAAT
>LXTH01000195.1 GCA_001643555.1 Nitrospirae bacterium SPGG5
CACTGATCCAGGTTCGAACCACGTGTGGAAACGCATCTGCCGTGTGTAATGTGGCCAGGCTTGTCAGTGGAATAAATTCATCCATCAAGGCCCGAGCAAAAGTCTGCAAATCATCAAGACTGACCAACTGTAAAATAGCGCGCCAGATTTCACGATTGGGACTAGCCTTGCCCAATTCATGATCCAACCACCGAGTCCATTCTCGGTGAAAATGCGCGTTGAACTGCGTGCCATCATCCTCTTGAAACGACGGATCAACACCAGCCTCGACCGGAAACAACCGCAGGATGTATGCCGCAAAACTATGGATGGTTTCAAGATGAGCACGTTCTACATCATAGAGCGTCTGCTCGGCGACATCCGCCACTTGTTGATCGGTCAGACCATACAAGGCTTGGAGATCTCTGATGACTCGGGCTTCATAGCGTAAGGGTTCCGCGTGATTCGATCCTCCCCGGCTGAGTTCTTGCATCACCAGGAGGCGTTGCCGAAGCCGCAACTTCATTTCACTGGCCGCTTTATTCGTAAAGGTCAAGGCCACGATCTGGTTGAGTGTGACCCGATCACGAGGCCGCAACAACAAGTGGGTCAGACGGTCAATGAGGAGGGTCGTTTTGCCTGTTCCAGCACCAGCGGTCACGACGATATTCACATCCGCAGCCGTGGCGGCGCGTTCACGGGCTGATTGATCCGCGAGAGGTTGATTCATTATTTTGATGCTGCCTTGCCTGACTCCGACAATATTTCCGGCTTGATAAAACGGATATCTCGATGCCCCTTGGTTTGCACCCGATCAGCCTTGGCACGCCAGCGACTCATGGGATGCGTGCGATGACAGATGGTGCGATAGTCACACATCTCACAATGGTTTCCAGGCACGATGAAATACTTCCCACGTTGGATGCCGCCAAGCACGACATTCATGGTCGTCTCAAATTGCGGCTTCAATGATTTCCACCTCTCTTGGGTGAACGCTACGCGCGTGAGTGGCCCTGCGGATTCCGAAGTATTTGGCGTGATGAAATATAACCACACACCCGCACAAGAAGGGGTTTCGTCAGGTTCACGGTTTATCATTCGCGAGACAGACAGATTTCCACCTTCAGCCAATATCAAATACAGCGGCGGTTGCAGCTGTTTACCGCGAACCACCTCACGAGCAAGAGCCTGAGAAGTCGGAATGGATCGTGGCGACATTTTGTACTTGTAATCGATGATGCGAGACTGTTGTTGCGAAGCTGACCAATCCACGCGATCGATTCGACCGACAAGGGGGATCTCGTATTGTTCATGTCCCAGCACCACGGTCATCTCACCTGTCACAGCTTCCTCAAACCCAACGGGCATCCAATCTCCCTCCCCATCAAAAAGATCCTGGAGAATGACCTGACTGGCCACACCACAAAGCTGTTCCTGTTGCAGTTCCCAAAGCAAGGGATATCCGGTTGGGGCCCACTGCTCATAGTTGCGGAACACCCGATCAGTCACCTGCTTCACGATTCCAGCGACATCAGCACGAGCGGACTCCTGCGAATTTCGAAAGGCATCCTGGGCGACTAACGCCACCACACCGTCCCGCAACACGGAATGCAACAGATTGCCGGCTTCACGCGGTCCGATTCCAGAACCTAATTCAGGCAGCCCGATAGCTTCCAACCTGAGAATCTGTTTGGCAAAAAATTTAAAGGGACACACCGCATAGTGCTCAAGAGCGGTTGGGGACATCCCTCGTCTTTGCATGTCCTCCCAACATTCAGACAATCTCCCGGTTAATCCGTCAAAACGATTTAACTGCGGAGAGGAAGATTCATGACAGGCAAGCGCGGCAATACCTCCTTGCACAATAGCCCACCCTAAGGCATCACGATTGAAAGGGCCACGGGGCAAGCGACGATCCAACAACCACTGCACCCGCGTCTCCTGTGGGGTCAGCCATGTATCCGCATACTGAGGCAAGACCCGGCGCTTCTCGCTTCCCCGTTTGGGAACGACCGTAATAGGAAGATCGCCAACACAGCGTTGCACCTCGGCCACATACCAGGACGGAATGGATGACCGATCCTGTTGACTGGAACGTTGCGTCAACAGCGTCACGGCCTCACTGGCTGAATTGGTTAATAGATAAAATAACAGTTGCTCTTCTTCGTAGGCTGAGGCTTTCTCCGACATTTTGAATCCCAAATTCACATCCAAAAATCGGCGTACCGGATCACGCAGAAATGCATCTTCTCGAATGTGTCGCGGAAAGACATGCTCGTTGACCCCCACAACAAACAACACACGAAAAGAAAAACCCCGTGCGGCCATGGCATCCAGCGCCCACACACCATCAATGATGTCAGTGGTTGGATGCAGTGGCACCGTGGCGCCCTGCATGAATCGCTCGACCGTTTCAACAAATTCCGAAAAGGACACCTCGTCGGAGATCTGACTCAGCATTCGAATCTCTGCGAATTGATCGTAGACCGCTTGAGAGATCACCGGGTCGTCTGTGTGACCTCGATCGGTTGAATCGAACTCGTTCCAGATATTGAAGGTAGGCAACTTCCTGCGGGGCTCAGGGTGGGACGGAACGAAAAATTCTTCCACCAGTTTCAAGGCATGATCAACAAACACATCATAGGAGGCGCGTTGTGGAACACGGTTTAACGCATCGAACAACACTCGCAGGGTGTGTTCACAAGCGTGAATCTGTTCGTGGGATATTGTATTCGGGTTCAACGCGTTCTGTCGGCCTTCATGCTTCCCACCTTCTTTTTTCAACACCCGGATAAACCGAGCCCATTCGTCACGCCCCTTGGTAATGCCTAGCCGCCGACTCACGCGATCCCAAAGATCGGGCCGTGGGGATTCACCATCAAGACCACGCGCAGCCCATCGGAAACAGGGTGACGTGAGAACATCCATGACGTGATCACGCTGGAAGTGTGAGACCGGAAGCATGAGAAGCCTCAACAGGGCTTGAACAAAGGGGAACTCGGCAATTGATCGCTGCATGGTGGTGTTAAACGGAATCCCATGCTCCCGAAAGACGCGAGGCAGGAGACGTTCATAGCCCGACAACATTCGTCCCACCACACCGATTTCATGCCAAGGCACTTGATGGTCTTCCGCGTACCGTAAAATTTCTTTAGCCACGACCGTCATCTCATCATCTGCTCCGGACACATGAATGATCTGACAAACCGGCAGAAACTTCTCCTGACTAGGCGCAGCCTCTGGCTCCTCACTGTTGAGTCGTGTGCTCTGAATTCCTGAACCATTCTTCGTAAAGAGCGCCCGGAGAGGAGAGCTCTCGCCAGAACCTGAAAGAGACTGAATCCTTCCAGCGCTCAATCCGAGGAGATGTCGATCAAAAAATTGCTGGGCAAAGTGATAGGCCGGGTGATCCCGGACAACGGGAAAGTACACCGTGGTCGGATAGGTCTGGGCAATGGCATGAAAGAGATCCAGTTGTACCTGAGTCAGGTCGTAAAAACCGTAATACCAGATGTGTGCCTGTTGGGAGAGAAAGGTCGAAGACGCCACGCCCGCGCTGGCGATTCTGGCCACATCATCACAGTCAACAGCCTGTCGTTGCTGCTGTTCTTGGCGATACCAATCGTACAGTTTCAAGACAGATTGGCAAACGGGATCGTGTTCGTGGACGGTTTGCTTCAGAGCTTCACGAGCGAACACCGCATCCACTGAGCCATCCTTCAAATCTTTGATGGTGTTCCACAAGGCCGCCCATGCTCCCGGCATATCGATGAGCCGTGCCAAATCTGGCACCAGAGCCTTTCGCCGCTGTAAGAGGTGGTGAATCCATTCACGAAAAAAACTGTCCGATCGAAACGCACGGGCTACGGGTGGCCCTTGCTCTTCTACCACACGCAGCGCTAGCTGAAAAAAGGTCAAGAGATGGACGTTAAAGAGTGACAGGTCCCTTTCGGCACACAATGCCCATTGCAGACGAAGTCGGACAAACTCAGAAGGCACGACAATGGTTAGAGGAGCAATGGAGGAATGAGATCGAAACGATTGGAGATGGTCGGCTAACGCGTCTTCAAGGTCAGAATACAGAGGCCCCGTAATCACATACAGCATCGGTCACTACTCAGGTTGCTTCATTTTTGCCTCAGGACAAGGCTCGAGGAACGCAGAACCGGAGCCTATTAGGGAATACGTGAGGATTCGGGCACCACAGCAACGCCATCATGAGAAATAGGAAAGTAACCTGAGTCGTGGCATTGGATGATTGGCAGCCTATTTTTGGTGGGTAGGGAATAGAGACCCACCCGGTTGGGTTACCCGGTCTCCGGACCGATGAATTCGCCGTTACAGTCCATACATCCCCACTCGGCATCGATAAACTTCATGGGTTCCCCACAGAAAGAGCATTCCGGCGGAGGGCCAGTATTTAACTGAGGAAGTTCCGGCAGCTCAATATCCGGCTCATCCTCATCCATACCAAATGGGCGGGTGCGTTCCATAGAATGTGACTCCTCAGGGATTTAGGCTGAAGGCTAAAGACTGAAGGCTATCGCGCTCATAATGCCCGAAGTGTTGTAGGATCACTCATGATTAATTCCTATGCGCCTTCGGCCTTCAGTCTATCCGCCTAAGTGGTAACCATAGAAGGACACCTGATTGAGCTATCCGCTCCGTCCAGCGAGAGCTTTCTCGATACTTTGACGAGTCGGCACACCCACAAAGGTCAACCGGCCATTAATGATCGAGGCGGGCACTGCGCGGACCGAATGACGTTCGGCCAGTTCCTGCCCGTCTGGCGAACTAATGTCGATTTCCCGATAACTAAAATTATGTTTGACCCGCATCTGCTTCCACAGACTTTTTGCGGATGGACAGGCAGCACATGAAGAGGAAACAAGTAACGTGACGTTGGCCATAAGGACTCTCCTTTGATGTCAGGAAAGTCATGGTAGCATTGGAAAGAAATGAGCCGCAACCAAAGATTGTCGGT
>LXTH01000211.1 GCA_001643555.1 Nitrospirae bacterium SPGG5
GGTTCTGCGTGATCTCGTTCACCAGCGACTGGCTGTTCCCGACGCCGGAAAGCCGCGAGATCGTGCACGCGCTCACCGCCGAGGCCGCCAACGTCAGTTTCGTCGAAGTCAAAACGGACAAGGGGCACGACGCCTTCTTGCTCGACGAACCCGAGTTTTTCAAAACCCTCGTCGGCTTCCTCAATGGCGCCGCCAACCGCCGTGGGTTGAAGGGGCCGTGAGCGATTTCCAGCCCGCTGGGGGCGGATCCGGCCTCCGCGTCGATCTCCTTGCCATCGCAGACTTGATCGAACCGAACAGCCGCGTGCTGGATGTCGGCTGCGGAGATGGCGAGCTCCTTCACTTTCTGTCCGACAGCAAGGATGTCGATGGCCGCGGAGTCGAACTCAGCCAGGCCGGGGTGAACGCCTGCGTCAGCCGCGGTCTGTCTGTGGTCCAGGGCGATGCGGACGCAGACCTGGCGAACTATCCGGAGCAAGCCTTCGACTATGTAGTGCTGAGCCAGACCTTGCAGGCGACGCGCAATCCCAGGCAGGTGTTGCTCGAACTCGTCCGCATCGGCCGCCGCGCCATCGTGACCTTTCCCAACTTCGGCAACTGGCGCGTTCGCTGGCGGCTCCTAGCGGGGGGACGCATGCCGATGATGGCGAGTCCGGGCGAATATTGGTATGAGACCCCCAACATCCACCCCTGTACGATCAAGGATTTCGTGGTGTTGTGCCGCGACCTTGGCCTTTCGATCGAACATCAGCGTGTGCTCGATGGCGCGGGCAAGGCGCAGACCGTCCGCATCGGCGGCAGCTGGGCGAACCTATTTGGAGGGCAGGGCCTTTTCATGCTGCGCCGGCCTTAMGWYGGCGTCGATGACGCGCTTGACCGGAACCAGAACCTTCATCGCAAACCTATTGAGGATTGAGTGGTGATGCCGCGCGCGTTTCGGCGCGTTTCGGGACAAACCCCCTCTTCGCGGGCGCACAATAGGAGCATGGCGCAGGCCGTGTCAACGAAACGTAACACGCAAGAATGGAGGGATTTCGGGGGTATTGTGCGCCGCGTCCTCAGCGGTTCGCGCCGGGCACCCAGAGCACGCCCCGGGCGCCGTCGTCGTTGGCCTGGCGGGCCAGCACGAAGAGCAAATCGGAGAGCCGGTTGATGTAGCGCACCGCCTCTTCCACGGCGATTTCGCAGAACGGGTTCATGGCCATCTTGACGTTGGTCGTCTCGACCCCCGTCTGATCCGCCTTGACCCGGACCTTGACGTTGGCGTCGATGACGCGCTTGACCGGAACCAGAACCTTCATCGCAAACCTATTGAGGATTGAGTGGTGATGCCGCGCGCGTTTCGGCGCGTTTCGGGACAAACCCCCTCTTCGCGGGCGCACAATAGGAGCWTGGCGCGGCCCCTGTCAACGCCAGGAATCATGGGAAAAAGGGCCGTTTATTGGGGATGAAGTATTGAAACGCCAGATGGAACATGGTGTCTCCAAACGTTTGGTGGCCTTTGAATTGCTGACGAAAGCGGTCCCGCGACATGGCATGAAGCTAGTGGCCAACGGGAACGAAATCGGAGAAATTGCCAGTGGGAACCTGTCTCCCATTCTGCAAAAAGGCATAGGTCTGGCTTATGTGCAGCCCTCGTATACCGAGATTGGGACAACCTTTGATGTGGAAATTCGTAGTCGCCGCGTTCCGGCCCAAGTCGTCAAGCCACCGTTTTATAAAAAACCCAAACCCACCGCCTGATTCCACCCAAAGGAAACGCTGCCGTGAAGACTTCAATTTATAAAGGAAAAATCATTGATTTGTCCGTAGAGACCGTGACGTTGCCGAATGGGGTGATCGCTGAATTGGAACTCATTACACACCCTGGCGCCTCAGCAGTCGTCCCGCTCAAAGACGACAAAACCGTCGTAATGATTCGGCAGTATCGCCACGCGGTGGGCGGGTATATTTATGAGATCCCTGCCGGGAAGTTGCATCCTGGAGAAGACCCCCGCGATTGCGCAGTCCGAGAGGTCGAAGAAGAAATTGGCTACAGAGTTGGAACCTTAGAACCCCTCCTCAGTTTTTTTACCACGCCAGGATTTACCGACGAAATCATCCATATTTTTATCGGAAAAGACCTCACCCCAGGCACCCAAGACCTTGGCGAGGATGAAGTCTTGGAAATCGTAGAAATGCCCCTCGTCAAAACCATCGATCTCATCAAAGACGGTACCATCAAAGATGGCAAAACCATCATTGGCCTCCAGACCACCTACCTCAAGATGTTGACCAAGAACTGATCGTGCCTTGAACTTCCTTAGCCTCCTGTTACCTCTTCTCTTGTCATCCTGAGCAAAGCGAAGGATCTGTTTTTTTAAATTGTAGAGTAGACACCACTTACAATATTTGGCTCTTCTCCAAATCGTGTGGGTAACTTCTGGGGTTTTTCACTCCCCTCCTTTGTAAGGACCTGAGAGAAAATAACTTGAACAATTTCGCGCCAAGATTTGGGTTGGATTTGGACGGAACGATTGAGAAAAACCCGAGGCATAGCACAGCTATGTTGAGGGTTTTTCGATTGAGGCCCGTTCAAAGATGGCCCGAAGATTGGATGCGAAATTGTTCAAGTTATTTTCTCTCAGGTCCTAACCTGGCATGCCTTTGCGTTTGAACCTCCTTTCATTTGATTGTCAGGGTCAGGTACGACCTGTTTTCCCAAGGCTTTCTCTCATGAAATGGAGCCGATGCGTATTGCTCTTTGGGGTCTTAGCCACCTGGTCTTCCTGCAGTAGCACCCCCCAGCCGGAACCCGGTCTTCCGCCATCAGCAAGCGACCTAGTACTGCTGGGTTCAACGAAGCTGTGTGACGACCAAACTTTGATTCTCAGCCAATGGAAAGGTACGGCGTTTACTCAAGAACCATGGGGTTCCGGAAAACGGCTTCAACGTTTGGCTCAGAGCAGTCAGCCGGATCACGACCGTTTTTATTTCTTTAATGATGAAGGGATCCTTGTTGGGGCCATCTTTCGCTACGCATCTGGGTTGAACCTGAAACCCTATCCCGTCTTACGTCAAACCCTGTCTGAATTGCCTCCTTCATCTGCCTTCTTTCTTGATCCCACACAGCTTCTCCAGAGTACGAAAGCCAAATCAGCGGTCCTCTATCGTACGGGTGATAAAACAACTACCACGCAGTACCTCGTTCTTGATGACGAAGATCGTCCGCAATTACTCGTTGCCTCAATGGCCATTGACCCCTATGAACAATTGTTATCCAGTTATCAGGAAACGTACCTGCCAGGGTTAGTCCGTTCGGCACAAGCCGATACAGAAAAAGAATCTGCGTTGAGCCAAGACAACAAGTTTTTGGCGCTCCAACAATTCGCTCGGGGAGAAGCGGCCCTTTTCTCGTCATGTGGCCAACGACAACCCGATGTAGCCATTGATGCGTATCGACAAGCCGTGGAGTACGGGTTCAAGGATACAGTGCGATTGGCTGAATCTCATCACCGTCTTGGCTTGGCTCTTCGAGAAAAGGGACAAGTCAAAGAAGCGCAACAACACTTGGAAAAGGCTTTGGAGATCAGACCCAATGTGCCCGAGGTCATCAATAATCTTGGCAGTGTGTTGGCCCAACAGAAAAAACGTGCGCAGGCCGTCCCGCTATTCAAACAGGCCATTATGTTACGTCCCAATTATGCACGAGCCCGATTTAATCTGGCCGAGGCGTTGGAGAAGGTGGACGTGCGGCGGGCGATCGAAGAATATGAAACATATCTGGCCCTGGTCGAGGGCATTCCTGAAGAAGAGCGTCGGATGTTGCTCGTCGAAGAACGTCTGAAGCGGCTCAAAGGGAACCGTTGAATAGAAAAAATTTCATCATGTCGTTTACCTGTGACTCAGGCTATGAAATGCCAAGAGCAATGGGGGATGTTCAAAAAGGTGCGCTCAGCAAGGCCGCAGACCCTTTGACGCGCGGAGCGTACTCATAGTACGTGAGYACGACAAAGGGCCGACCTGCCTGCGCGCTTGCGCGTTGGAGCGGCTACAGCGCGTAAACGTGCCGCTACGGCGGAGGCAGGGAACGCCGCTGACGCCCTTTTTCAACATTTCCATTATCAGCACACCACAGACACTCAGCCCCCTCAACCAAGAGGACATCCTAGGCCCACATCTTTATGCCATGGTTATTGAACCTAGAAACGGCAGTTGGGTGCAAAACAGCCGTTTCTAGGTTGAACACATCTTACCCGATATGGATGAATTCAAATTGGCACACACCATCCCTTCTTCCCATCCCGCGGGGGTGGAATCAATGGTCCAAAACATGACCGAGGAACACCCATGAAATCCCAATCTCACCTTGGTGCCAAGTCCGTTATCCTGATTGCCGATGATGACCCGACGATTCGTCTCCTCGTTCGTCAATCGTTGGGCAAAGCCGGATATCAAATCGAAGAGGCTGAAGACGGTGACCACGCCCTGGCCATACTACGGGTCATGAAGGCAGACTTGATCATCTTAGATGTCACCATGCCGGGAAAGTCGGGTTTTGAAGTCTGTACGGAATTACGGAAAATTTCTGGCTATGAATGCACACCTGTTCTGATGGCCACCGGTCATGATGATCTGGATTCTATTACGAATGCCTTTGAAGTCGGCGCCTCGGGCTTTCTCACGAAACCGATTAATTGGGAACTGCTCCCTTATCGAATTCATTTCCTTCTTCGGGCAAGTCGAGATGAGAAAGAACGCAAACGAACCCAAGAGGAAGCTCTACGCCTGAACCACCAAAACCAGTTGCTTCTGAACTCCGCAGGAGAAGGGATCTGCGGCCTGGATGCATCTGGACGAGTCTCGTTCATGAACACCTCGGGAGCAGAACTTCTCTGTTATGATTCAGCCGAGCTCATTGGCAAACCCCTTCACACCATCTTATGCCAAACCACAGAGCCATCTGAGCCGCAGGATCTTTCGGCTTTTCCCATCTATCTGCCCCTTTTGGACCACTGTGTCCAGCAAAGTTCGGAGGAAGTATTTTGGAGAAAAGATGGGACCAATTTTATTGCAGAGTATGTGTGCACCCCAACCAAACTCGGAGATCACATCACCGGAGCCGTCGTGGTCTTTCGGGATGTCACCGCTCGAACCGCCATGGAACAACGAGAACGCGCCCACTATGCCATCACGAGAATTCTCGCAGAGACCCAAACGGTCAAGGATGCCCTTGCTCGCATTGTCGAATCCATTTGTCTCATTTTGAACTGGGACCTTGGGCTCATCTGGGAAGCGGATCAAGACCACACCCTGTTAACCTTCCAAGATTCCCAAGCTCCATCTTCCTCCCAATTCGTCTCGTTCATCGACCACTGCAAACATACGTCTCTGCCCCTGGGGATGGGCTTGGCTGGCCGCGTCTGGGCCACAGGAAAGCCCGAGTGGATCGAAGAGCTTCAGTCCTCCGAGGGGTTTCTCGAATGGGAGGCGCGCCATTCCGGACAACTCACCAGCGCCTTTGGATTTCCCATCACGATCAGGAACAACACCGTAGCGGTCATGGAATTCTACAGCGTGGCACCACAAAAAATTGATGAAGATTTGCTTAGTTTATTTCATTCGGCTGGCAGTCAAATTGGTCAACTCCTAGAACGGAAACAAGCGGAAACGGCCCTCCGAGAAAGCCAGCGCCAACTTGCCCAAGCACAACATCTGGCGCAACTCGGATACTGGCAATGGGACCTACGGAAAGGCACATTCCATCTTTCAAAAGAAACCTGTCACCTGCTCGATCAAACATTCGACACGTTTCCCGGCACCCCTGAAGCCTTTGAGGAGGCAATCCACCCCAACGATCGGGAAGAACGTTCCCACACCATCCAGCAGGCGCTCCACAGCCGAACGGGCTACAATCTAGAATATCGGTTAGTGGCCGAGGAGGGACGGGAACGGATCATGTGCGAAGTGGGCGAACTGGTATTGGACGATCTCGGGAAGCCCATTCAAATCACCGGAGTCATTCAGGACATCACGGAACGCAAGTTTAAAGAGTACCAAATCCACACGTTAGCCCATTATGACCCGCTGACCAATCTGCCTAACCGCGTCATGTTTCACACCTTACTGGAACAATCCCTGGCCATCAGTCAGCGGGAGAATCAACCACTGGCAGTCTTGCTGCTGAATATTGACCGGTTTACTCGCATCAATGAAACGCTCGGCTATCGAACCGGCGATCTCCTTCTCCAGGAAGTCGGAACACGAATCCTTCGCTCGATTCGACGCAGCGATACCGTGGCCCGCCATCAGGAAACCGAATCACCCACGACCCTTTCGCGATTTGGCGGCGATGAATTTACGATCCTCTTGACCAGCTTCAAATCAGTCGAAAATGCCGCCACTGTCGCCAGACGTGTACTCGCCAAGCTCGCACAACCCTTTCACATTGGAGAACAGGAAATCTTTATCACGGCTAGTATTGGGATCAGTCTTTCCCCCAACGATGGGGACATCGGAGAAACCCTACTCCAAAACGCACAAGGAGCACTCCAGCATGCGAAGGAAAACGGACGAAATACGAGTCACTATTTTTCTCCAAGCATGAATGCGTCATCGTCGGCCAAGCTCACCATGGAAAGTTATTTGCACAAAGCCATCGAACGGTCAGAATTTGTCCTCTACTATCAACCGCAAATCGATATCCGGCAACAGCACATCGTTGGGGTGGAAGCCCTGATTCGTTGGCAACATCCCGAACGAGGCATCATTTCTCCTGCAGACTTTATTCCCCTCGCGGAAGAATCCGGACTCATTAAAACGATTGGGGAATGGGCCTTGCACACAGCCTGCCGGCAACATCAACGATGGCGGGAACAGGGCCTTCCGCCCATCCGTATTGGCGTCAATCTATCCAGTATGCAATTTAGAGATCAGGATTGGGTCGTGACCATTGAAAACGTCCTGAAAGAGGGCACGTTAGCACCCGAGTACCTTGAGCTCGAACTGACCGAGGGCGTGGTCATGCGGGACGTGGAAGAAGCCATGAAAACCCTGCATTACTTGAAAAAACTGGGAATCGGGCTCGCTATTGATGATTTTGGTACAGGCTATTCCTCGCTCAGTTATCTCAAACGCCTCCCCATCGACACAATCAAAATTGATCGCGCATTTATCAAAGATCTCACGACGAACGCGCAGGATGCGTCTATCACCAAAGCGATCATCGCATTGGGCCATAGCCTGGATCTTCGTGTCATTGCTGAAGGGGTCGAAACCGATGGGCAATTTCGGTATCTGGAAGAACAGGGCTGTGATGAGATCCAAGGCTTTTTCTTTAGTCCCGCTGTCCCCGCCAATGCCATCGTGGAGTTGTTTCATGCACAGTCGGAAACGTTGCTTTCTTTACACCAACCACCCGTACCAGCCTAGGAGCCTGTCCCAGATTAGACGAATCTACTACGGATGTGCTGGATGTGGCCAGATCTTCCGATCCTTTTCGGGGAATATGGGAATGTTGAAAAAAGCCGCCAGCGGCGTTCTCGCCCTTTTGCCGTGCTCACGTACTATGAGTACGCTCCGCGCGTCAAAAGGGCTGCGGCCTTGCTGGACGGACTTTTTTGAACATTCCCTCCCACTGACGATGTGGGGCTCATCTGGAGCGTGTATTGGCTATTGACGTGAATTATTCAACAGCCSCNAATATTGAGAAGGCYGAGGCCCAAGGCCTGCCGGCAACTCCACCAGAAGAGCCCCAAGCCCTTAGCGAGGAGTCGACTCCTGGAGCCACCTCGGTTGAAGATGTAGCGCGGTTGCTCGATATTCCGACCTCGAAGGTAGTCAAGACCCTAATCTACAACACGGATCAAGGGCTGATCGGGATCGCGATTCGAGGCGACAGAGAAGTCAATGAGATCAAGCTGGCGAATTATCTCGGAGTAAATGAACAGGAAGTCAGGCAAACGATCCGTCGAACGAAAGGTTCGGCACTGAGACACAAGAACAGAGATTCAGTGAGGTCCACCTTTTGAGATTGTTCGGGGCAGTCGAAACAGGAGTACCCAGGACTCCCTGGGGAGTATCGATGGCGTCGCCCGGGCTCTCAGGGC